>CANHBE010000132.1 GCA_947458575.1 Flavobacteriaceae bacterium
ACAGATCCTGATAATGATGCTTTGACTTATTGCTGGGAACAGTACAATTTTCAAATTTCGACTCAGCCACCTGTTGCTACGAGTATTTCAGGACCTAATTTTAGATCTAGAAACCCATCTGCTTCGCCGTCGAGATTCTTTCCTGTTTTCTCTAGTGTTTTAGCGAATAACCTTACGCCGACTTGGGAAGTAATTCCAAATGTAGCTCGAACAATGACATTTTCACTTGTTGTGAGAGACAATGGTAGCCCATTAGGAAGTCAAACCGATAGGGTTACTATGACAGTGGCTTTTGCTAACACAGGTCCATTTAGAGTCACCTCTCAAAGTACTCCAACAGCATGGGCACAAAACTCGACTCAAACGGTAACTTGGGATGTAGCAGGAACAACAGCAAATGGAATTAATACTGCGTTTGTTAATATTAAACTTTCTACAGATGGTGGTTTAACTTTCCCTTTTGTGTTAGCACAAAACACACCGAATGATGGCTCGGAAGATATAATTGCTCCAGATGTAGTTTCACAAAATTGTAGAATCTTGATTGAAGCTGTGGGAAATATTTACTATGCAGTAAACGCCAGAGCTTTTAATATTGGATATAGAATAGAAAATATATGTAACACATATAGTGTGACAACGCCTTTCAATTTGCCTGATGGTAGCACGAGTTATACTGTAAGACAGATTAATGTGCCAACTGCAGGTACTATTAGTGATGTAAACTTCACGATCAATGCGACACATCCAAACTTGCAGAATTTGCAAATGGCAATTATCCGTCCCGGAGGTGCATTGACCACCTATTTCAATCAGGAATGTGCGGGAAGCGCTAATATGAATGTTACCTTTGATCAGCAAGGAGGAACACTAACTTGTGCAAGTCCAACAGATGGAACCTACAAGCCTACGAATTTAAACTTAGATACTTTTAGCGGATTTGGGCAACAGGGCAATTGGCAGTTTGGTTTTAGAGATATTGTTGCGGGTTCTTCAGGAAGTATTAACTCCATTGCGCTCGAAGTATGCTCTCAGACATTAATCCTTCTTGCTAATAACGCTTTTGAGTTTGAAGGTTTTAAACTGTATCCGAATCCAAATGATGCTAATTTTACTATCGAGTTTAACACAAACTCAAGTAACAAAATTGGTATTATTGTTCACGACATCAGCGGAAGAGTAATCTTCGATAAGTCGTACACAAACACAGGACTATTCAGTCAATCTGTGAAACTCGATAAAGCGCAATCCGGTGTTTACTTAGTGAGTATCTCCGATGGAGAAAACAAAATGGTAAAACGTATTGTAGTAAGATAATAGTAGGCTAAATCAGAAAAGAAAGAGCCGCCATTTTATTAAGGCGGCTCTTTTTATTTTATAAAGAAGCTAATTGACTTTATTATTTGTGGGACTTTCTTTGTCGTAAAATCTAAAGAAAAAGTTGTGGTTTTTGAATTGATTTCGTTGATTATACGCAATGAACCTTGGTCAATAGTGTAATATCCCGTTTGTCCTTTGCAGTAACAAAATCTTCCGAAGAGAACCTTTGCATCTTGTAAACTCTCATCATTAAAAACCAATTCATCTTTTACCGAAGGAACTTCGAAAATAATTTCCTCTCGATAAGATGCGTCCTGAAGATCCCCTTTGACTTTGCGATTATAGGTATATTTAACTACCTTTTTATTGGCAGTTTCCTCCAAATCGTAATAAAGACGTCCGAATTCACTTGTTTTCATCATGATGCTTTTGCCGTCAAAAATTTCGATTGTGCAGTCACCATCCTTCGGACATTCAGAAGTGATTGTTACAGTTGATGATTGCATGTTCTTTTTTGTGCTGCAAGAAACCAAAATCAAGAGTGTGATTATTAAAGGCAATTTTTTCATTTTATTTTCCATTGAAGTTTGACATCGTATTTTCAATTCCTGCAGTTCCGAATGATCTGATTATTTCTGCTGCGAGTGCCAGCCTTTCCGGAAGCGCTTTTTTTTCTGCATCATCCCATTCCCCGAGTACATAGTTTACCTGTTGACCTTTTTTGAATTGATCACTAATGCCAAATCTAAACCTTGCATAATTCTGGGTATTCAAGACTGCGTTAATGTTTTTCAATCCGTTATGTCCGCCATCACTACCTTTCATTCGAATACGGATTGTTCCAAATTCCAGATTCAGATCATCCGTGATCACAAGAACATTTTCTAACGGAATCTTCTCTTTTTCCATCCAGTATTGTACAGCCTTACCGCTTAAGTTCATATAAGTGTTTGGTTTCAGCAAGAAAAAAGTTCGGCCTTTAAATTTGTACTGTGCCACTGAGCCAAGTTTGACCGATTCAAACGTTACCGACTCTGCGCTTGCAAGATAATCAAGTATTTTGAAGCCGACGTTATGCCTTGTATTTACATATTCTACGCCGATGTTTCCCAAGCCAACTATTAAAAATTTTTTACTCACAGCTGTTATGTTCTTTGTTTCGTGTTCCTGATCTGATTTTTTGAGGTGAACGGACGAATTAGTCTCTGAGTTTGAAGGATCAGGATTGGTGTTGTCGATTGATTTTCGTTTAGTGAATAGATTGGTAATCCATTTCATGATGTAAAAGTAGGAAAATTTGTTATTGGTTGTAATTGGTATATTGATGGTTGGCTTCATGGTAAGTGGGCACGCTAGCCCTGATGGGAGTGGTTATCCTTTTGTTCTGTTGTTCAGAACAAAAGATATAAACGGACAGCAGGTTCCCGGCTTCTAACAAAAAGTAATATTAAAAAATAGGAGGCTGAAACGAGTTCAGTAGATTGGTTGCACGCAATAAAAAAAAGCACCAGCCAATGGACTGATGCTTTGATATTGAAAAAGAGCTTGTCTTATTTCTTTCCTTTTGCAGGTGTTTTCGCTGCTTTCGCTGCTTCTTGCGCGGCTTTCATCGCAGCACGTGAAATTCTAACTTGTGCAACAACAGTATTATCTGGGTGCAAAAGTTTATAATCAGTTGCCACCAATTTAGTTACATAAAGCTTGTTACCCATTTCAAGTCCGGAAATATCCGCATCGATAAAATCCGGCAAGTTCTTAGGCAATGCCTTCACTTTTAGTCTACGTTGATTCAAACGCAAAACACCACCTAACAATACACCAGGTGAAACGCCAACTACTCTCACAGGAACTTCCATGGTGATTTCTTTGTCGTCAAATAGTTCGAAGAAGTCAATGTGCAAAATCTTGTCAGATACTGGGTGCACTTGAATGTCTTGCAAAATCGCATTATAGGTCTTATTTCCCAACTCAATCACTACTGTGTGTGCGTTTGGAGTGTAAACCAAGTTTTTGAATGCAATTTCTTCTGCTGAGAAATGTACTGCTTGTTTTCCTCCGTATAGCACGCAAGGAACCAATCCAGCATTACGTAGGGCTTTAGTCGCTGCTTTGCCCACGCTTTCTCTTTCTGATCCTTTAATCGTAATCGATTTCATTGTAAAAAAATATAGTTAATAATTAAAATACTAATTGCTTCGCCAGTTCGCTGACGCCCGTGTGAAAATTAACAATTGATAATTGATTAATTATTTGGGTGTTTCCCTTCGGGCAGTCGGCTTATCAACCTCGTGTCCCTTTGGGCAGTTGCCTTATCAGCCTCCTGTCCGTTCGGGTCGGGCTTTCGCACTCGCTTTTTTTTGCTTCGTAAACTTCTCAAAAAAAGAGCTCAGACAAATGCTCAATCCCTAACACGGTTTTTTTCTATCTATCGCGATCTGTCTTTCATCTTGCAGGGAAGCTGTCGTGCTTCCTTCTCCTACATTAAAAACTTTCCGCTGATCGAATTGTTGTGTTGTACCATATGCATCACTTCTGCAAACAGAGGAGCACAACTGACTACTCTTATTTTATTTGAATTCCTCTTAAGCGGAATAGAATCGGTTACGATCAACTCGCTTAATTTGGAATTCTCGATTTTCTCATAGGCATCACCAGATAATATGGCGTGCGTACAAATAGCTCTTACACTCAGCGCTCCTTTCTCAATCATCAAATCCGCAGCCTTTGCCAAAGTCCCGCCGGTGTCGATCATGTCATCAACCAAAACCACATTTCTTCCCTTTACCTCTCCAATCAATTCTATCGTATCAATCACATTGGCTGCTCTTCGTTGCTTGTAGCAAATGACTACATCCGACTCCAAGTACTTGGAATATGCGTATGCTCTTTTCGAACCACCCATGTCCGGTGAAGCGATTGTCAGATTCTCTAAATTCAGACTTCTAACATACGGCAAGAAAATAGTCGAGGCAAACAAGTGATCAACGGGTTTTTCAAAAAAACCTTGAATTTGATCCGCATGTAAGTCCATCGTCATAATTCGAGTAGCACCAGCTGCATCCAAAAGATTGGCCACTAATTTGGCTCCAATCGGAACTCTGGGTTTATCTTTTCTGTCTTGCCTAGCCCAACCAAAATATGGAATTACCGCTGTTACGTGTCTTGCAGAAGCTCTTTTCGCCGCGTCAATCATCAGTAACAATTCCATTAGATTATCAGCTGTTGGAAAGGTAGAACAGACTATAAAAACCCGTAAGCCTCGAATCGATTCTTCGTAAGAAGGTTGAAACTCGCCATCACTAAATTTTGAGAACGTAACTTTTCCAAGCGGCACGCCGTACAATTCGGCCATTTTTTCCGCTAAATAGACACTTTGAGAACAAGCAAATATCTTTGCTTCCGGCTCTTGTTGTGACATTGTATTTTGTTGTTTTTATTTCGGAGCTTTTACATTTTATTTCGTTCGGATACTGTATTGAACGAAAGGATTACATAAATGCCTCGAAAGTAGTTAGTTAGTTGTGTGTCGCGTTAACGAGGTGCAAATTTAGGAATTAAATCCAAGTAGTGAAGGAAAATTTCGAGTATTTTTTTAGAAAGTGTAATTATATTTTTTACATTTGCACCGTGTTAAAGGATGGGCAGTACAGCTGCCTATCGCGTTAGATTGAAGTTGTAAAAACTGATTTCTTTCGTCTGCTACGCCCGGATGGCGGAATTGGTAGACGCGCTGGTCTCAAACACCTGTGGGAAACCGTGCCGGTTCGACTCCGGCTCCGGGTACTTTAAAAGTCCGTAATTGTATTGTTAATCAATATATTACGGGCTTTTTTAATTCTATTAGCCCGACCATTGCCCGACAATCCTATAAATAATGTGATATTTCAAAAGAATAAATAAATTTAAAATTACAGGGAAGGGATAAATAAAATGATATATAATTCAGCTTTTTATTTTATTTTTTAGGTAAATCAAAATTGAACAAATAACTAGGTTTTATTTCTAGAGTTCGGATGATTTTAAATAATGTGCTGATAGTGGGATTTGTTTTTAAGATTTCAATTCTTGCAATTTGAGAAAGTGTTAATTCAGAACAATAGGCTAATTCTTCTTGGCTAATACCTTTTTCTGCCCGAATTTCTTTTAGACGCTTTGATAATAACCTCAATCCTTCTTCATCAAATGTATGTATTCTTAATAAATCATCATTCTTTTTCATTTACCAAAAAGAAGATTAATATTATTATCATATTATAGCAAATTTGCTATAATTTGCTATTTTTGGATTTAAATCAATATTTAAATATCTATTCAAATGAAAAAACTATGCTTCCTACTATTGTCTATACCGTCTATATCTTTAGCTCAGACTACTGGTTATGGATATGTCCCTAGACAAGTAGAGACATCATAAGTAAATTATGCTAAAGTTGGTCAAGATATTAATAATGCAATTAATAATGCGCTTGAACAAAGAGAAGCACAAGCACGGGCTCTTGGTTGGTCTTCTGCAGCTGAAATGGATGCGGCAAGAAAAGAAGAAAAAAGAAGAATTAAAAGAGAAAAGGCTTTAGAAAAAGAAAGGAAAAAAGCTATAAAAGAAAAAGAAAGACAAGAAGAAAGAGAAAAAGAACAAAAGATTAATTAGTTGACTAACAAATCTTTTTCGAATTATTTATATATAACATAAAATGGGGTAGCTGAAAACCAAAATAGAGTAAGCATAAAAAAATATAATATGAAAAAATTAATATGTCTTTTGACTTTGTTGTTTTTAATAAGTTCGTGTAGTAATGATAGTAGTAGTTCTGACTCTACTCAATTATTCAGAAATATATTTAATAATACATCTTGGGTGGATGCTGATGGTGTAGTGTATACATTTAAAACAGGAAAATTATTTTATTGGGGTGATAATACCGGTTCTGTTTATTATACAGTTGGGTCATATAACAATATAGAATATGATGGATGTATTTATAATACTGTTAATAATCTTATTGACTTAGAAGACAATGACACTTTTACAATTAGACAGATAACAAGTACAGGTGTAGGAAGTTTTTGTCCAGCTAGTTCGGTCGAGTTTACTTTTCAAGTTGTCAATGCAAATACTATTGAAGTTCAAACAAATTATGATGGTTTAATAGACTCATACTTAATCAATAAAACAAGTAATTTTTCAACACAAAACGCTGTTGATGGGACTTCAATAGGTTACCTTTGGTAGATTTATTTTTGTTATTTGGAACCAAAAATGATAATCTTACGGAAGTAATTATATAATAATTTACCTAGACTAGTAAATAAAATATATTATAATGGATCAGCAAGAAGAATCAGTGAGCAAGAAGATATTAACTCAAGACCAAATCGAGGAGTTGATGGCTTATCCAAATTATTGGAGAAATACTCTAAGAGAAGCAGCGGAACGAGGGGAGTCAATAAAAGAAGTTTACAAGGAACTAAAAGAAATGGAACATTTGATGTAAATGTATCGCTGAATATTTCCAACAACCATTACACTCGTAAAAAGCTAAAAAAATTGAGAGTTTTTTCTAAAATTAATACCCCGCCCTAATAGAAATCCCCGTTTTCCCTATTGGCTTCCTTATTGAAAAATGGGGGTGTAGTGTAAACACTGCTTGTATGTAAATTGTACAAAAAATGTACAATTCTTTTGATTTTTTAGCAGTAAATTTATTTTTTCCAATTTTAGTTCTAAATCACACAAATACAGTGATTTACATACTGCTAATTAGTGTGGTTTGTATGGGTTAATTATGTATGTCTTCAAACTAAAGTGGACTTTTCCTAAGAGAGTATTTAGTTAATAATTCAAAGATAAATGTTTGTTTTGATTTGTTGTTAATTTTATTTTTTGGTACTCATTTCTGCGGTTAATAATTGCAATTTTCTTTAATCGTTCTCGT
>CANHBE010000133.1 GCA_947458575.1 Flavobacteriaceae bacterium
ATCGGATTAATCAACGATCCCTATTTATGGGAAATTACAGGTTGGATTATTTTAGTTGCCGTTGCGGGTAAATTTTTTGGAAGCGCAATTGCAGCTAAATTTGTTGGCCAAAATTGGCAAGAAAGTCTCACCATAGGCGCCCTAATGAATACTAGGGGTTTGATGGAATTAGTGGTGCTGAATATAGGGTACGATTTAGGGGTTCTAACGTCAGAGATTTTTACAATGATGGTAATCATGGCCTTAGTTACCACCTTCATGACCGGGCCTGCTTTAGATTTAATCAATTATATTTTTAAAGCGAAAGATGTGTTTATTCCGGACGAAATCGAAAATGACGGTGACAAGTATAAAATTCTAATTTCTTTTGGAAACAACGAGAAAGGGCGGTCGCTCTTACGTTTGGCGAGTAGTTTTGTAGCCAAGCAAAAAGACAGTACGAGCATAACTGCTATGCATCTATCTTTGAGTGATGAAATGCATTCCTACAATTTGGAAGAGCAAGAGCGGAAGCGATTCACACCAATCATAGAGGAATCCAAAGTGCTGAAACAGGAGATTACCACAATTTTTAAAGCAACTGTAGATATTGAAACCGATATCGCTGAAATTGCTAATCAAGGCGATTATGATCTGCTTTTAGTTGGGTTGGGGAAATCGATTTTTGAAGGAACATTGTTGGGTAAAGTGCTTGGTTTTACAACCCGAATCATTAACCCTGATCGTCTTATTGATAAATTGTCTGGTAAAGAAGGCTTGTTCGAGAATTCTCCCTTCGATGAAAGAACGCGTCAAATCATTTCAAAATGTAAAATGCCACTTGGCGTTCTCATTGATAAGGACTTGCAAGAGGTTAATCGCGTTTTTGTGCCTTTTTTCTCTTCAGAAGATGCTTTTTTAATTGATTATTTTCAAAAGCTAATCTACAATAGTAATTCTACCATCTCGCTACTTGATATCAACAATCTAGTTAAAAACAACTTTGTAATGGGAAGCGCGATTCATTCTCTTGAAGATAAATACCCTGAAAATATAACCTTACTGCAAGATCGGACGATGAAGAAAGAATTCCTGTCAAAGCAAGATCTGATGATTATCAGTTTAGAAAGTTGGAAAAAACTGATTGATTCACAGAGTCTGTGGTTAACTCATGTGCCTTCCGTATTGATTCTAAAACCCTAAATTGAGAATAAAAGACAGCTTTATGGCGATATTGTCTTCGAATTGTGCTAGATGATAAGGTCCGTAACGGTAAAACGCTGTCAATCCTAAACCACTGTATATTTGATTTAGTTCAAAACCTGACTCATAATACCCTTTTTCCAAGGTGTTAAATTCAATTCCTTGGTGACGATCTTTGTTCTTCATATTTCCCCAGGCTGCTCGGGTGACTAGAACAAAAGTAGGACGAACTTTACGAAAGAGTTCTATTTTTCTAAAACTATGTTTCAAGTGAATCATGGCAAATTCGCTCGAAAAAAATTCGTTGAAGAACATGGTTTCGAAGCTATTTTTTCCTGCAATTGTGATACGCTGCAGCAGTCGGTCATTGGTCAGGTTATTCGGCGAAGTATTATAGGCGTGGGTTAACGGTAGTTGTCCCGTGGCATATGCGCTTTCAAAAAGAACAGCAGACTTATGTCCGTTTTGATAATTCTTTTCAAACTCGATTCGAAAATCGAATTTACTGTAGCGAAAGTCGTTATCAAAAAGGTTTGGGATGGTTTGATTGTATTGAAACGTAAATTTTGGAAACCGCTTTTTGACTTCAAATCTTCCTTCAGGAGTTTGTAAGTAATCGCTAAAAGGGTTCCATTGTAATGAAACTAAAGTATTTGTAATCGTGTAATCACGGTAAGGCACGTTATCAAGATTAAAAACATAGTCAAAAAGTGGATTGACTCGAGTTTGCAAAATTTGAAAAGTACTTTCAGTTTTTGGAATTAACTTCGTTTCGAAGAAGAACTTCCAGCTTTGGATGCGATAAAAAGTCTTGAGGTTGATTGGTCGCGGATCATATAGCTTGAAATTTCGTTTGTCAATAGCATAAGTGCTGCTGGCTACTTCACGCAAGTCGTCTGTAAAGGAGGCACCAATCCATGTGTTGGAATAATTTTCAAGGCTTGTCGACATTCCAATATTGTACTTATAGCGACCATCCTTCGTGCCATATGCAGTATAACCTTCAATTCTAAAAAATTTTGAAAACATTTCGCTTGTTTTTCCACCCAAGCCAAATCGGAAGCCTTCGTAATTGTTGAAACTAACTAGATATCTCAGGTCCATATCGAAATAACCAAAAGGCACATAACCATTTAGTACTTTTCGGCCCTGAAACAGTCTTTTTTCAATCTTATTTTTTGTAGTAAGACTATCCAGAGCAATGTAGGTTCGTGTTCCTCTCAAATCTAGTGTGTCAGTTCGAAAATTATTCCAGAAGGCTTCATTTTGAACCTCGGCGTTTTCTCGGATTTCCATGCGCTGATACGGATTCTTGATATCGACAGAAATATTATAGTTCACGTCAAAAAGATCACTCTCTGACAAAAGATAGGTAAAATCCGACGCACCTTTTTTGCGATAGGTATTTTCATTTTCGCCTGAGTCAAAAGGTAAAATTTCTCCAAGAATTTTTATGTCATAGTTGTTTTTCCCCTTGGTGATTTTGAAAACTTTTTTAGACGGGAACCATAATTTTTTTTCGGGATAATATTTGAACTCGTGAGTTCCATTTATGTCTAATAGTCCCCTGATGCGCATAATCGCCTTGTTTACGGCAAAGTTTTCTGCATCCACGTAAAGTACACCTTCCAAGCCCGACTTCTTACTGTTCTTTTTCCTTTTAAAATGAATCAGATACGACTTACGGTTTTCAATAGAAGTGCTATCCAAAAGTCTAAATCGATAATTTCTATACGAAAGTTCTGAAATCGGACTGCTATACTTTGTCTCAAGCAACTCATATTGATTATTGTAGACTGAAAAGGACTGTAAATTGACTGACAGAATTTCGTAAATTGGTTGCTTGAAACCAGACATTTTGGTGCCAATTATTGTCTCCTTCAACGCTTTACCTCGATATTGAAACTGGGAAACACGTTCAGTTCTAAACAAATGCTGTTTGGCCACAATATTTTTAAATTTATAGGCCGAGGAGTCTAATTTGAATTTTTTGCCATGGATTGCTTTTTTTAGAAATATACTGTCAATTGTAGTATCAATAGAATCCGGATTTGCAGTGATGATCAAGTTGTTATAAACTTTGAATTCGAAGCTTGATAGTTTTTTTTCAGGATCGTTATCCGGTTTCCGGTCAATTACTTTTTTAATGATTTCCAGACCTTTTTTGTCATTTGAGACGAGGACCTCTTGGAGTAAAGCTGTTTTTGGACTCAGTTCTATCTCGTAAAATTTTTTCCCATCATCGACAAGAATTTCTTTTGCAGCATAGCCCAAATAGGAGACGCGGAATGTTGTCAGTGGTTTTTTGGATTCTACAGAGAACCTACCATCAATGTCGCTTAAATGCTTGTCGCCATTACTTGTAGTGATTGTTGCAAAAGGCAAAGCGTGATGCGAATCTCCAGCTCTAATAATTCCGTTGAGTTGAAATTGCGCTTGGCAAATAGGTGAACAAAAAAATAGAATAATAATGAAGATTCTCATTTATGCGAATTTCAAAATTCGATGAAACGCTCAAAGGTAAACAAAATAAAAATCCGCCTTGTTTTGAAAACGAAGCGGATTCCTAAATATTCGTGTATATAATTTAGACCTTCATGATTTCGGCCTCTTTGTGTACCAACAAATCATCAATTTTTTTAATAAAAGTATTGGTCAAATTTTGCACTTCATCCTCTGCAGTCTTGCAAATATCTTCCGAGGTGCCTTCTTTTTCTAATTTTTTTATTTCTGTATTGGCATCTTTTCTGGCATTTCTTACACTGATTTTAGCATCTTCAGCTTCAGCTTTTGCTTGTTTGGTTAGATCACGACGGCGTTCTTCCGTCAATGGTGGTACAGAAATAATAATTACGTCTCCATTGTTCATCGGGTTGAATCCCAAATTCGCAATCATAATAGCTTTTTCGATGGTCTGTAACATACTTTTCTCATACGGTTGAATGGTGATTGTACGAGCGTCGGGCACATTCATATTTGCAACCTGGGACAATGGAGTTTGAGACCCGTAATAATCTACAAATACGCTACCCAACATTGCCGGAGAAGCTTTACCTGCGCGAATGTTTAGGAACGCTTTCTCTAGGTGAACTATAGAACCTTTCATCGATTCTTCAGTGCTGTCGATAATAAATTCAATTTCTTCGGTCATAATTTTTGAGTTTATTTTTCCCGGTGTATAGCTGGTAAGCTACAGCAGTATACTAAATATTAACTAATGTCCCAATGTTTTCTCCTTTGCAAATTTTCAAAAGATTGCCCTGTTTGTTCATGTCAAAAACAACAATAGGCAATTTATTCTCTTGACTCAATGTAAATGCAGTTGTGTCCATTACATTCAGTCCTCTCTTGATTACATCATCAAAAGTAATGGTGTCAAATTTTGTTGCATTTGCATCTTTCTCCGGATCAGAAGTATAAATGCCGTCAACTCGTGTACCTTTCAGAATTACGTCTGCGTGAATTTCAACACCACGCAATACGGCTGCGGTGTCGGTCGTAAAATAAGGATTGCCGGTCCCGGCGCCAAAAATAACAATCCGTCCTTTTTCAAGATGGCGAACGGCTCTTCTCTTGATATAAGGCTCCGCTATTGCTTCGATTTTCAATGCTGTTTGCAAACGAGTGAGCATGCCTTTGTCTTCAAGTGCTCCTTGTAAAGCCATCCCGTTGATGACGGTTGCTAGCATTCCCATATAATCACCCTGAACACGGTCCATACCATTGCTAGCTCCTGAAACTCCTCTAAAAATATTGCCACCACCTATGACAATGGCAATTTCTACCCCTTGATCATGTATCAACTTTATTTCATCGGCATACTCGGCTAATCTCATAGGATCAATACCGTATTGTCGGCTGCCCATTAGTGCTTCACCACTTAATTTTAAAAGAATTCTTTTGTATTTCATCAGGTTGATTTATTCTGGTCAGCAAATATAGTTATATTCTCTTTTGTGAAATAGGTTGCTCAAAAAAAACGGAAAAATTGATTAAATTTTTCTCTGAAGAAGTGAGCAATGTCACATTCTTCTACCTCATTATTGTTTAAATTTGCATTACTTAATTGAACGTTATGAAATTAGCAGTTGCCCAAGGATTACAGAAAAGTCATACTTACCTTCAATATCGGTCGATTGTCACAAAATTGCTCGCTAGCGGTAAAGTTAGCGGAAACGAACAATCGCAAGACTTAGTGCATTATACAGAGTTGAACGAAGTCCGTATGAACCGGCTCGACAAGAAAATGTCAATTACAGAGGAGAATATTCAAAAGTTGCTCAATATCAAGAAGCATTATGTATGGTTGGTTTTAGCTGAGGGTTGGTGTGGCGACGCGGCTCAGATTCTACCGATTCTGGATAAAATGGATTCCTTTTCAAAAAACATTGATCTCAGAATTGCTTTTCGAGACGAAAATGAAGCGTTGATGAATTTGTTTCTGACTAATGGAAATAAGGCAATTCCAAAACTAATTGTACTTGACAAAGAGACTGAAGATATTTTAGGGAGCTGGGGTCCAAGACCCAAGGGAGCTACCAATCTGATAACGAGCTACAAGCAGCAATACGGCGTTGTTGATGAAACTGCTAAAACAGAATTGCAATTGTGGTATTTACACGATAAAGGCATAAGTACTCAAAACGAAATTGCTGACCTTATGCTGAAGTGCGAACAATTGAATCATCAAACGACATAGTTGTTATCGCATTTTTGACGTCGTAATTACCGATTTTCGTGCGACGTAAGGCAATCAAATGTGCACCTGAGTGAAGCGCAATACCAAAATCAAAAGCCAGTGAGCGTATGTAAGTTCCTTTGCTGCATGCGACTCTAAAGTCGATTTCCGGTAATGCAATTCTTGTAATTTCAAACTCGTAAATGGTTGTTTTTCTAGCAGCAATTTCGACCGTTTGTCCGGCACGTGCATGATCATACAATCGAACGCCGTCTTTCTTTATTGCTGAAAAAATAGGTGGCTTCTGATTAATTTCACCCAGAAATTGATTCGTAGTGCTTCGTATTAGTTCATCAGTGATGTGTACAATAGGGAAAGTTGCATCAATCTCGGTTTCTAAATCGTAAGATGGCGTGGTTGCTCCGACAAAAAAGGTCCCTGTATATTCTTTTGCCTGTCCTTGAAGTTCTTCAATGCGTTTGGTAAATTTTCCGGTGCATACTAATAGAAGTCCAGTTGCTAGCGGATCGAGTGTTCCCGCATGACCGATTTTGATTTTCTTCAATCCCAATTTGCTTTTCAAAATCCACTTGAGCTTATTGACCGCCTGAAATGAAGTCCAATTTAAAGGTTTGTCTATCAATAAAATTTGTCCGTTTTGAAAGTCTTCTCCCGTCATTAAATTACTGTCAAAGGATGCACAAAGAAATGAATAAGCAGTAAAATCAATCCAGCAATGATTCTATAGTAACCAAATATCTTAAAACCATTTTTACTCAAAAATCCGATAAAACCTTTAATGGCAATCATGGCAACAACAAAAGCTGCGATATTACCAATTACCAAAAGATTAATCTGATCGTCGGTGAGTACATAACCATCTTTGTAATAATCATAGCATTTTTTCACAGTTGCCCCTAACATAGTCGGAACTGCTAAAAAGAACGAGAATTCCGCAGCAGCAGTACGAGAGAGATTTTGTGACATGCCACCGACAATGCTTGCACCGCTCCGAGATATGCCGGGAATCATCGCCAAACATTGGAAGAAACCAATTTTTATCGCTTTAGCATAAGTTATCTCTACATTTTCAGAATGTCCAAACCAATCATCAACTTGAAGCAAAATTATTCCTCCCAACAATAAAGATACGGCAACAGTAATTGGATTTTCTAACAAGGCATCTATTTTCTTGCTGAAAATTAATCCTAAAACAACTGCAGGAACAAAAGCCGCTAACAATTTGAAATAGAATCCGATGGTTTGAAAAAAGCGCTTGAAATATAAAACAACAACCGAAAGAATAGCACCTAATTGAATAACAATCGTAAACAACTTCGTAAACTCATCATGCTCAATCCC
>CANHBE010000134.1 GCA_947458575.1 Flavobacteriaceae bacterium
CTTTTTTAATTAAACTCGTTCTATGATCGCCGCATAGCCTTGACCAACGCCAATACACATGGTGATCAGGGCGTATCTTTTTCCTGTTAATTGCAATTCTAAAGCAGCTGAATACGCGATTCTGGCTCCAGTCATACCCAATGGATGTCCGATAGCGATCGCGCCACCGTTGGGATTAATTCTCGGATCGTTGTCTTTTAGACCTAAGGCACGAATGCAGGCGATACTTTGCGCGGCGAATGCTTCGTTGAGTTCGATGATGTCGATTTGATCTAGCGTTAATCCTGCTTTTGCTAAGGCTTTATTTGTTGCTTCTACAGGTCCGATTCCCATGATTCGTGGCTCTACTCCTACTACTGCCGAACTTACGATTCGTGCCAGTGGTTTGAGATTGTATTTTGAAACCGCTTGTTCTGAGGCAATGATGATAGCCGCTGCACCGTCATTTAGTCCAGAAGCATTTCCGGCTGTGACGCTTCCGTCTTTTCTGAAGGCAGGTCGCAATTTGGATAAGCCTTCTATAGAAGTATTCGGTTTGATGAATTCATCTTGCGCAAATAGAACTGCGTCTCCTTTTCGTTGTGGAATAGGGACGGTTACAATTTCTTTTGCCAAACGTCCGGATTGTTGGGCAGCGGTTGCTTTTTGTTGACTATGTATGGCAAACGCATCTTGATCTTCACGTGAAATGTTGTACTTATCTACTAAGTTTTCGGCTGTTTCGCCCATAGCGTCAGTTCCGTATAGCTCATGTAATTTCGGATTGATAAGACGCCATCCGAAACTAGAATCGTACATTTTGGAATCGGTTCCATACGCGGCTGACGGTTTAGAAACTACCAGAGGTCCACGGGTCATGTTTTCAACTCCTCCGGCAATGAATAGATGTCCATCGCCAGCTTTAATCGCTCGGTTCGCGTGAATCACTGCAGACAAACCCGAACTACACAAACGGTTGACAGTTTCTCCAGGAACCGTATAAGGCAATCCAGCCATTAACAATGACATACGGGCCACATTTCTGTTGTCTTCACCCGCTTGGTTGGCACAACCTAAAATGACATCATCGTAGGCGTCTTTGGGAATGTTTGGATTGTTTTCTACTACGGTTTTTATTACCAATGCCCCTAAATCGTCCGGTCTAACAGCGGCTAGGGTTCCTTGGTAACTTCCAATTGGTGTTCGCGCTCCGTCTATGATGTATGCTTCCATAAATTTTTAAATTCCAAACATTTGAAATTCCAAATTCCTAACCCCTGAAATTGGAATTTGGAGTTTTGAATTTGATTTTTTATTCTTCCCAGTCTTTACTTGTTCTATAAGCAACACCTTTGAAAAGCGCGACTAGTGTATTTTCTTTTTTAACTTCAATAATATAAAATCCGACTTTGTTTTTGATGCTTTCTAGTGTTGCATCGGCTGTAATGTAATCGCCTTCTTCTAACGCTTCGATATGATTGATGGAAGTATCGATAGAAACCGCATATCTTCCGTTGGTATTGACTGAAAAACCAAAGGCTGTGTCTGCTAATGAATACGTTATTCCGCCATGGGCTTTTGCCATACTGTTGAGCATGTCTTTACGGATGGTCATCCCGAGTTTGCAACGTCCGATTTCACAATCGAGTATTTCAATTCCGAGCCATTGACTGAACGGATCGAGGGAAAGCATTTTGTATGGAATTTTTGTTCCTTCCATCAGTAAAATGTTTTTTTATCTCGATTCATTCTGCGCAAAATCGCACTGCATCGATAGCGATCTTCATGGTATTCGTTGTACAAATCGTCTAGTTTTTGAACGCACCAATCGATTCCTTTTTCATCAGCCCATGCCAACAAACCTTTTGGGTAATTCACCCCTTTTGTCATGGCGTTATCAATATCTTGAGCGGAGGCTATGTTTAAAAGCAACGCATCGGCGGCTTCATTGATGAGCATGACCAAGATTCTTTCGAAAATAGTTTGCAATAAATTAGGATCATTGACTGGTTCAGCTATTGTGGGCTCTTGATAATCATAGAATCCTTTTCCTGATTTTCTCCCTAAATAGCCGGCCTCTGTTAGACGCTTTTGTGTAAAAGAAGGCTTGTATCTTGGATCAAAATAAAACGCTGTAAATACTGATTCCGTTACGGCATAATTGACGTCATTCCCTATGAAATCCATCAGCTCAAAGGGACCCATTCTAAAGCCACCCAAAGTTTTCATGGCAGCATCGATAGTTACAAAATCAGACATTCCTTCTTCGTAGATTCGAAGTGCTTCGCTGTAAAAAGGCCTAGCAACACGATTGACTATAAAACCTGGCGTATCTTTCGCCACGGCGACCGTTTTATTCCAATCGGAAATTACCTGGGTTGTTTTTTCTAGGACTTCAGTACTGGTTTGAATGGCTGGAATGACTTCAACCAACTGCATTAATGGCGCCGGATTAAAGAAATGGATTCCAACGACACGCTCAGGCTTCTTGCATGAGGCTGCAATTGAAGCGATTGAAAGTGAAGAAGTATTGGATGCTAGAATTGTTTCTGCGGAAACGACATTTTCTAAGTCAGAAAAAAGTTGACGTTTGACAGCAATATTTTCAATGATGGCTTCGATAACCAAATGAGCTGCAGAGAGTTCTTGAATGCTATTTACAAAAGAAATATTAGAAAAAATCCTATTCTTTTCAGTCGGTTCTATTTTTCCTTTTTCGACCAACTTTTGTAAAGTTGATTCCAAATTCGCTTTGCATTTAGCGATTGCCTCATTATTGGTATCAAAAATATGTACGAAACATCCGGCAGTCGCTGCTACTTGTGCGATACCGCTTCCCATGGTGCCCGAACCTACTACAGCTATGGTCATATTAGTTTCCCTTAAATTGAGGATTTCTTTTTTCGACAAACGCAGTGACACCCTCTTTATAGTCATTGGAAGCGCTGGCTTCAATCTGCAATTCACTTTCCATGGCGAGCTGTTGTTCGAGTGTGTTGTTCATTGATTGATTGAGAAGTCTTTTTGTCAATCCCAGTGCTTTGGTCGGCATGGAAGCCAATGTAGATGTTATTTGAGTTACGTCTTCCATAAAGAATGATGGTGGAAATACTTTATATACCAATCCCAAACTCAATGCTGCTTCGGCCGTAACTTTGTCACCAAGCATCATCAGTGCGCTTGCTTTTTGAAAGCCGATGATTCTGGGCAAGAAAAAAGTTCCGCCACTATCTGGTATCAATCCGATTTTGCTGAATGCTTGAATGAAAGAAGCTTGTTCTGAGGCCAGGACAATGTCGCATGCTAAGGCGATATTCGCACCAGCTCCTGCGGCAACTCCATTTACTGCGGCAACGATTGGTTTTTCTGTGTTTCTGATGAGTTGAATGATTGGATTATAATGTTCGTCAAGTATAGCTTTGAAACCTGGATTTAAGTCCGGATCTGTAACTTCCTTCAAATCCTGGCCGGCACAGAATGCCTTTCCACTTCCTGTTATGACGATTGCTCTGACATTGTTATCCGATGCACAAGCTTTCAAAACGCTCTGCATTGATAATGCCATTTCTCGATTGAAGCTATTAAATACTTCAGGTCTATTTAGCGTAATAAACGCTACATTGTTTTCAATTTTGTGTAGAATAGAATTTTCACTCATACTATTTTGTACTTTACTGCAACTGCAGTCTTACTTTAAACATTTAAAATAATCGAATGGTTCTTGACAACTATCGCACTGAAATAGTGCCTTACATGCTGTTGATCCGAACTGACTTACAAGTCTCGTGTTGGTTGATCCACATTGCGGACATTTGACAATTTTCTTCTTTCCTAAGAGGACTTCCTTATCTGACTCTGCATCGAGAGGAGCAGCAATTCCGTACTTTTCCAAGGCCAATCTGCCCTTGGGTGTAATCCAATCGGTTGTCCATGCTGGAGACAAAACCAATTCAATCTTGGCCTGTAAACCAATATTTTGAAATGCCGCTTTGATATCATCAGCGATAACATCCATGGCCGGACAACCGCTGTAAGTTGGTGTTATAATTACCTCTACGATACCATCAACAATTTTTGCATCGCGAACCACTCCCATTTCCATTACTGATAATACGGGAATTTCAGGATCCGACACTGTGTCTAGAACTGCCAAAAGTTTAGGTTCAATATTAGGAATTTCCATTATCACCTGTTACCAATTCATATTTGGGTACGCGCGTTGCATATATTGCATTTCTGCAAGCAGATAGCCCATATACTCGCTGTGGATTCCTTCTTTCCCACCTTTTTGAAAATACTCCATTTGCGGTATTTCCAAAGTTGCCTCTGACAAGATCGCATTTATATTGTTGTAGTAGGCGTTTTTCAGCGGTTTCACATCGACTCCAATACCTTCTTGTATCATGACAATATCTGCTTCCGTTTGATGGAACAACTCATCAGTATATGACCAAAGATCGTCAATAGCTGTTTGCATTTTTTGTCGACTCTCAGGCGTTCCATCTCCTAATCTCCTGATCCAATCAGCGGAAAAACGTGTGTGATAACTTACTTCCTTGATGCTTTTCTTTGCAATGGCAACCAATGTTTCGTCTTTGCTATTTTGTAATTCTTGCAGCAACAACAAATGAAAATGGTCAAACAAAAACTGTCTTCCCATGATATAAGCAAAATCAGCATTTGGTTGTTCTACCAAAAGGACATTCTTGTATTCTCTCTCTGTTCTGAGAAATGCAATCGTATCTTCAGTTGCTTCATTGCCCTGCAATTTGGCTGCATATTGAAAATAACTTCTGGTTTGTCCTAAGAGATCGAGTGAAATATTAGTCAAAGCAATGTCGGTTTCGATACTAGGCCCATGACCGCACAATTCGCCCAATCGTTGACCGAGAATAAGAGAATTATCGGCGATGCCCAATATATAAGAAACTAAATGTTCTTTCATTTTACATGTGTTTTAATTCGTCCGGGAGCACATAAAAAGTCGGATGGCGATACGCTTTGTCCATTGCCGGTTCAAATGTTTCTCCGTTGTTATCCGGATTTGAAGCAGTGATTTGGCTTGATGGCACGACCCAAATACTAACGCCTTCCATTCTTCTGGTGTAGACATCTCGGGCATTTTCAAGCGCCATAGTGGCATCGCTTGCATGCAAACTTCCGCAGTGACGGTGTTCTAAGCCATTCTTGCTTCTGATAAATACTTCCCAAAGTGGCCAGTTTTTCATAATCTTATTGGTTGTCGGTTGTTGGTTGACAGCTCTCGGATAAAAATTGAACCGGTAGCTGAAAACTGACAAGAATTTATATTGCTTCTTTTACTTCTTTTTGTTCTTGTTTTTCCGCGTAAGCCATGGCTGCATCGCGAACCCATTGTCCGTCTTCGTGTGCTTTGATTCTCGCAGCTAATCTTTTCTTATTGCATGGTCCATGTCCTTTTACGACCTGCCAGAATTCATCCCAGTTTAAAGGACCAAAATCATAATGTTTTCTTTCTTCGTTCCACTTCAGATGCGGGTCAGGAAAAGTCAAACCAATCATATGTCCTTGAGGAACTGTCTGATCAACAAACGCCTGACGCAATTCGTCATTTGTTTTGCGTTTCAGTTTCCATTTTACAGATTGTTCTGTGTTTGGTGATTGATCATCTGTTGGACCGAACATCATTAAAGACGGAAACCACCAGCGATTTAAGGCATCTTGTGCCATCGCTTTTTGCTCGGGTGTTCCGTTGGCCAAAGTCATCATAATTTCAAAGCCCTGGCGCTGGTGAAAACTTTCTTCTTTACAAATACGAACCATGGCGCGACCATAAGGACCGTAGGATGTTGAAATTAAGGCTACCTGATTTATAATAGCTGCTCCGTCTACTAGCCAACCAATGGCACCCATATCTGCCCAAGTGATAGCTGGGTAATTGAAGATACTCGAGTATTTGGCTTCACCCGAATGCAATTGTTGAATGAGTTCATCACGAGAAATTCCCAAGGTCTCACAAGCGCTGTATAAATACAGACCGTGACCGCCTTCATCTTGAACTTTCGCCAATAGAGCTACTTTTCTTCTGAGCGATGGCGCTCGACTGATCCAGTTTCCTTCGGGCAGCATTCCCACAATTTCAGAATGTGCATGCTGCGAAATCTGGCGAATATGCGTTTTTCGGTATTTCTCCGGCATCCAATCTTTGGGTTCAATCCTCTCATCATTTGCTATTCTTGCCTCGAAGATTGATTCTAAGTTTTTTACTTCTAGTTCTGACATAACCGTTAATTTCTTAAATAATGATTTCTTTGTTGTTATTCTTTTTTATGCGTCAAAGTCGACCACAATCTTAGCTGAAGTCGGAACTGCCTGACAGCTCAAGATAAAGTTCTTTTTTACATCTTCTTCATCTATGGCATAGTTTAATTTCATTTCGACGGAACCTTCGACCACTTTACATCTACAAGTACTGCAAACACCACCTTTACATGCGTAAGGTAAATCTGCTCCTGCCGCCAAAGCACCGTCTAAAATATTATCAAAATCCTCTCCCATGGTGAAGTGAAACTCCTTGCCTCCGTCGATGATTGTCACTTCTGTTCCGCTAACTTTGTGTTCTAAGATTTTATCGATTCGTTTTTTATCTGCTTCTGTATTTCCTGAAGTAAATAACTCATAATGAATATGATCTTTTGCCAATCCGGCCGACACCAGTTCGTCACGAATCAAGAAAATCATATCCTCAGGACCACAGATAAAGCAATCGCTCACTTCTGAAACATCAATTATTTTGTCTGTAAGCACTTTTAGTTTTTCGGACGTAAAGCGACCATTAAATAGTTCTACTGAGCGATGTTCCTTGGTGAGAAAATGAAAAATCTCAAACCGATCGAAGTAACGATTTTTGAGTAATTCTATTTCTTCTTTGAAGATTATCGATTTTACGCTGCGATTCAGGTAAAATAATTTGAATGTACAATTGGGTTCTAGGGCCAAATGTGTTTTTATGATTGACAGGATTGGCGTTATGCCACTTCCTGCTGCAAATGCGATATAGTTTTTCGCCTTCTCCGGCTGAATATCACGATAGAAAACACCATTGGGTGCCATCACATCTATTGCTTGTCCTTTCTTGAGCGAGTCATTGACAAATGACGAAAAAACACCACCGCTAATTTTCTTCACAGCAACTTTCCATTGATTTTCGATAGGGCTTGAGCACAAAGAATAA
>CANHBE010000135.1 GCA_947458575.1 Flavobacteriaceae bacterium
AATTTTATCAACATAATTCACCCCAATTTGTTTCAAAATTTTAGGGGTTGACTCAGGAGCAACTCGATAAAGAACCGTAAGGTCGATGACTACCTCTAATCCATCATTTGACAACACTCGAATAGCATCATCGCCTTCTTGATCACCTTCTGCATGGATGGCAGACATCGTGTAATTTTGAGTCTGAATATCAAAATCTGTCACCGTGAGTAAGGGATTGATTACATGTAATCCACTTTCTAAAATATCCGATTGCACGCGACCGTAAAGCGATTTCACTCCCACTTTCCCGGCATCAATCTGAATAAATGCAGCCGACAATACGCCAATTACGACAAGAACAAAACCAATAACTTTGAGTGGCTTTGCCAATTTGTACATCGGGTTATTAGGATTTGTTGAAGTTAAACTTACAAGGAGAACAATTACTCCAAAAACAATAAGTAGTATCATTTCATTTTTTTTTACATGTGGCTCTTATACGCGCGAATATGGGAGAAGTTACATTGGTGGAGGTTTTATTTACTCCTTTTGATTTTCGATCAGTAACCTATTGCTCAAACGCTCAAAGCGAATATACAAAAACAGGGCAGCTGCTGTAAGTCCGGCTAGCAAACCAATCCAAATTCCTGTCGCTTTCAACTCTGTATAGAGTCCTAAATAAAAGGAAATAGGAAAACCGATGACCCAATAGGCAACAAATGTAATATACATCGGAACTTTCACATCTTGTAATCCCCGCAAAGCACCGAGCACTACAACTTGAATACCGTCAGAAATTTGAAAAACCGCTGCAACCAATAACAACTGCGCAGCAATTGCGATGACTTCTGTATTATCAGCAATTTGCAACGAATTATCCATGTCGAGAAATAATTGTGGCAGGACCTGATGCAGCGCGACAAAGAGAATAGCAAAAATAATTTCCAAAAAAACAACAAGAAGAAATATTGATCGGGCTACAATGATAAGATTTTTGTAATCGTTGAGTCCTTTTTGATTGCTCACCCTAATCATCGCAGTCACATTCAAACCCATTGCGAACATAAACGTCGTTGTCGCCAAAGTTAACGCAATCTGATTGGCAGCCTGACTGGTTTTTCCTATGGTTCCCGATAGCCATATCGCAGCCGTAAAAAGCGTTACTTCAAATAACATTTGCATAGCCGAAGGCAATCCCAAATTGACAATATGTCTGAGCATCTTCTTACGTATTTTTGTAAAACTAATTTTACCGAAATACACCTTCAGTTTCTCATTGTGTTTCATAAGATAGTGCATAAATACAACCATCATTATTCGGGATATCACAGTTCCCAATGCGGCACCTAGCACATCAAGTTTAGGAAAAAACCAAACGCCATAAATCAATACATAATTGAAAAAAATATGAACGACATTCGCCAAGAATATGGCATACATGGAGTATTTGGTCAATGACAAGCCATCTGCAAATTGCTTGTATCCTTGAAAAATAATCACGGGAATCAAGGAAAATGCAACCCAATCGATATAGGGTGACGCGATAGCAACGACCGATGCGGGTTGGTGCATCAAGTTCATGATTGGCTTAGCCATGACAATCAACATAAACAATACAATCCCGATTAGTGTGCACAGCAATAACCCATGGTGAAACACGGAACGGATTTTTGAAGTGTCATTTTCAGCATCTGCCTCAGCAATTATGGGGGTTATCGCCGTAGAGAAACCAATCCCAATTGACATACCGATAAAGATGAAACTATTTCCCAACGAAACTGCTGCTAATTCTGTTGAACCCAAGTTCCCCACCATGATATTGTCAACAATACCAATTAAGGTGTGACCCAACATTCCCAAAATAACTGGGTAAGCCAGTTTGATGTTGTACGGAAACTCTTTGATGTAGGCAGAAAAATTCAAATCGTAACTTTTTTGGCGAAAGTACGTCAGATAAAACTTTCTACCGCTAAACAATTCTTAATTAATGCAAAATATCTACTTTTACAACATTCAAAAATTCAAAATTTATGTCGAAAAAACTACTTATTATCACTGCTCTTTTCTTTGCTAGTTTTGTAAATGGACAAAATATATTCCGCGATGATTTTTCAACATACATTGTAAATCAAGAACTTAGTGGTCAAGGTTTATGGTCAAACAGCCCAATAGCACCTAATGTGGGGATTGGTGCATGTGTACCATTAAGTGGAACACAACCTTGTACGGGAGCTAAAGTTGTTATTCAACCGATTGATTTCCTCAATTATGGATTTGCAGATACGAGTATCGTTCTCGGTCCTGTTCAAGATGGTGTTGCCAGAGCCATAACACCAATAGTAACCGACGGCAACCTATATGTAGGCTTGGTCTTGAAGATTACAACTGCACCTACCAATGCAGCATCTCCGGTAGATTTTTTGCGAATAATAAATAGTGACGCAACACAAGTAACCTGCAGACTCTTAGTGCGTGACACAGGATTTGGGTACAATGTTGGAATCCGCAAAGGGGCATCAAGCAACTTGACTGTTTATCCGGGAGATGTTCTCAACTATGGAGAGAATGTTCTAGTAATCCTCAAATATTCTCATGGAAGTGGTCCCGACGATGATATTTTGAGCATTTATCTTAATCCAAATTTTGCCGATGGAGAACCTGCAAATCCCAATGGCATTACCAATTCAGGGTTTGACCAAAGCGGTGCGATTGATCGGCTTGCTTTCAGAATGAACTTCAACGTTGCGACTTCAATGCCTACCGGATTTATTGGACTTGTAAGTACTTCTACCACATGGCAAGGTTTAGCTTTTCCGCAACTAGCTTTGGATGAGTTCAATCAAAAAGATTTCACTGTATCCAGTGTAGTTGAAAATAATCAATTGCAAATTAACTCCAAGAATAGCATCGATCAGTTGCAAATGAAATTGTACACCGCAACCGGAGCAATACTGGAAGATCAGAAGATTGACATTTTAGCCGGAAATTCTGTTTTTCAATGTAACTCAAAACTAAGTAGTGGTCTTTATATTCTTCAAATAACGAAGGCAAATGGCGAAAAAACCAGCTTCAAAATAATCTCTAAATAATTTACAAAAGAATGAAATCTAAATGCATCTTACTAGCCTTACTTGTGACTTCGATTACTCAAGCGCAAAACATTTTTCAAGATAGTTTTTCTGCTTACAATAGTGGAGTCGATTTGAATTCACAAGGCACTTGGTCAAACAATTCATCAAATCCTGGCGGATTAGGTCCTGCTATTGGTGTATTTCCAAATAATGCAGATGTTTTGGCAACTCCTGTCGCTTATGCGGACTACGGAAGCAGCGTTAACTCGGTCAAAATAAGCCCGGACTCTGATGGTTGTGGCACAGCTTTTCCTGCTGTGACGTCTGGCAATTTATATGTTGGATTTGTCTTGAATTTAACTAACGCACAAGCTAACAACAATAGCGATTTCTTCAGAATAATGAGTGGTGGGAATTTTAACACAACATTTCGCGTGTATGCAACACCTGCTCCGGGCGCTTTTTTTCTCGGTGTGAGCAAAGGAGCCAACGGAAATCAAATCAATTTTACTTCTAATGCTCTTAGCTATGCTCAAGATCATTTGATTATTATAAAATATACACAAGGATCGGGTAACAATGACGATCTAATTTCTGTTTTTGTAGACCCTGATTTTGCGATGGGCGAACCGAGCACTGCGACAATCACCAATAATATAGGTCTTGATCAAGCCGGTAATCTAGATCGCTTGTGCTTTCGTCAAAATTGGACGAACGGCATGCCAACCGGACACGCCGGACTACTCAGTTTAGCACTAACATGGTCAGATTTGGCTTTTTCACTGAGTAACGTGACATTTGACAGCAATTCAGTTTTGGTTTCAAGTGAAAATGCAAAAGATGGTGAACTGACGATTCTATCGAATGTCGCTCTTAACAACGCTTCATTAAAGATATTTTCAATAAATGGCGTCGCAATTGAAAACAAAACGATTTCAATCAACGCTTCGTCAAATGTAATTGCAATCAATCCGATTCAAGCTACGGGTTATTACATCATCGAACTCACTGCAAATGGTAAAAGATTCACACAAAAAATAAAAGTGAATTAATAAAATTAGAAAAGGCTCTATCACTAGAGCCTTTTTTATTCTAATGCTTTGCGGTATATTTCCAAATTCGCCTTTACTTTCTCATCTAAATCAGGCTCTTTGATGTCTGTATATTTTTGTAATTCTTCCCAAATAATTTTTGCCACAATATAACGCGCCATTTCTTTATCATCAGCCGGTATCACAAACCAAGGCGCATGTGGTTTTGACGTTTTGATAATCGCTTCCTCGTAATATTTCATATAATCATCCCAACGCTCGCGCTCTTTAAGGTCGCCGGGAGAAAACTTCCAATGGTGTTCTTCGTTTTCCAATCGACGTAACAATCGCTGTCTTTGCTCTTCTTTACTCATATGGAAATAAAACTTCAATACAATGGTGCCATTCTCGGTTAAATGCTTCTCAAAATGATTAATCTGATCAAAGCGCTTTTCCCAGAAATCAGGTCCGATTTGTTCCACTTTCTCGATTCCCGGCAAATTTTCATTCAAAATATACTCCGGATGAACTCTAGTCACCAGTACATTCTCATAATGTGTTCTATTAAAAACCGCAAACTTGCCTTTCTCGGGCAAAGCCAAATAATGACGCCACAAATAATCATGCTCCAACTCCGTCGAATTCGGCGTCTTAAAACTGTGCACTACAACACCACGCGGATTAAACTCCTTAAAAACTTCTCGAATCAAACTATCCTTTCCGGAAGTGTCCATACCTTGCAAGCAAATCAAAACGCCATAGCGATTATGCGCATACATTACATCTTGTAAATCACTGAGCTTCTCTTGAATCTTATCCAATTTGGCTTCCTTTTCATCTGAATCTGCGTCAATTTGCAAACGGGTTGGAAATTGTTCTAATGCTACGGACGACATTATTCTAAAGTCATCAGGTTTAATTGATTTCATCATTCTGCGTTTGTTTGAGTAAATATAATTATTTTTAGGAGCTATTTCCAGCTGTCCGCTGTATCTTTTTCTAAACCTTTCAGAGTTCAAAACGCTGAAAGGGTTAGAAAAAGGATGCCGCTTCCATCTGGGCTAGGACTCATCATAACCATCTGACCTTATGCAACAATTTACGCTTGAAATCTTATGTCAAATCATCGGAATCGGTTCTGCATCGGGCATCTTACTGAAAGATAACAAACTCTATCTCATTTCCGACAATGCCAGTTTTTTGTATGAATATCGACTCGACTCCAAAATACTTAATAAAAATCGCTTGTTCGAAAATGAGATCACCGAGAATATTCCAAAAATTCAAAAACCGGATTTAGAAGCTATCGCCAATTTTGGGGACGATTTCTATATCGTAGGTTCAGGATCAACCGAAAAAAGAAACAAAATGTTTCGCTTCAACGCTGTTACGAAAAAAGTCGACACGATCGATTTGACTAATTTGTACTTATCGATGCAGCGTTTCGGGAATATCAAGTCAGAAGATTTTAATATAGAAGGTCTGGTCTACAACGGCGATCAGTGGTTCTTTTTTCAACGAGGTAACAACGGAAGCGGTAAGAACGGCCTTTTTACCGTGAGCAGCAAGGATATGGAAAACGAATTCAACATCCTTTACAACAGCTACAAACTTCCAAAAATAAAAGGTGTGCAAGCCACTTTTACCGACGCCATTTTAGTGGATGGGTTACTTTATTTTCTGGCGACCGCCGAGGACACCGACTCCGCTTATGACGACGGACAAGTTTTAGGTAGCTTAATTGGTACTATTGATTTAAAAACGATGAAAATAGTCTTTAGTAAAAAGATTTCATCCACTCATAAATTTGAGGGAATAACTTTATACAAAAACACCAACGAAAGCCTTGAATTCTTACTTTGCGAAGATAATGATACTGAAAAACTGGAATCAACTATTTACAAATTGACCCTTCAGAAATAAGGGATTCTTGCTTGTTATAAATCAAGTTGACACTGCCAATTTGCTTCCGATGATATCGTGCAATTGTATAAAGTTAATGTATCATCGTTACGATGAACAACTAAGAAAAAGTTTTAGTTTTTAATGAACTTTTTAGTGACGATTTCTCCTATTTCGCTTTGAATCTCTATGAAATAATTCCCTTTTGGTAGATTTTCAACAAATATTTTTTCCTTAAAATTTGCCTTTCCACGAATAATAGTTCGTCCAACTATATCAGTGATACTGTACTCCAACGAACTGTTGATGTCTCTTGAATTTTCGATAATAATGAAACTTGTGGTTGGATTTGGATAAAGTGTCATTTGGCTATCAAAAAACACAACGTTACTTGTAGACAATACTTGTTCTATGATCATCGTGCCGTCTGCACATCCAGTATTCACCCAACCTGTAAATGGCGGCGCTGATCCTACTGGCACTGCAATATTGCTAAAGCCATCATCCAAAAGATCGCCATTTGCATATAAAACCCATTTGGTATTGTCGAAGCCAACACCGATAACAACATTTTCGCCATCAATAAAAAAAGTTTTGGTGTAATTGTTCTTTCCGTTAACCAAACCATTAAAAATATAAGTGCCGGTAACATCTGAACATTCTCCTGTTATAATTACATTGATGGGAGATTGCGCATTCAAATTGTTTTGACAAAACAAGACGAAAAAAATAAAAAGATAGAGATTCTTCATGTACAATAGTTCTTAAATGTATAATTATTCCTGTTTTTTAAACACTGCTCCAGGGTCTATTTTTCTATTTCCCTTAGGTGTTCCATTTTCTTATGTGCCAAGAATCCGGCGATGTCTTCAAAATGCTCGCGAACACGCTTATGCCCGAATTCGAAAACTTTGGTTACTAATCCATCTAAAAAATCCCGATCATGTGAGACCAAGATCAAAGTACCATCAAATTCTCTCAGTGCTTCCTTGATGATATCCTTTGTTTTCATGTCAAGATGATTCGTTGGTTCATCCAGTATGAGCACATTGACCGGTTCGAGTAGCAATTTGATCATCGCCAATCTCGTTCGCTCACCGCCGGAAAGCACTTTCACTTTCTTCTGAATGTCGTCACCTCCAAACATAAAGGCACCTAAAA
>CANHBE010000136.1 GCA_947458575.1 Flavobacteriaceae bacterium
ACGGAGGTCGGTTGATTCAACATCGTGATTCCAAAATTCTCGTTCCCAGATGCAGTAATCGAATTACCAACTGGTGAACACCAATAATTATAAGCAAAATTATTCGAAGTTCCTTCCTGAAAAACTGACAATTTGCCCGCGCCAGAATTCAGGGAACTGCCTGTTCTTGCTTGTAACAATTGTGATTCATTTCTCAAATATAAATTTCCGGTTCCTTGAATATTTACATCTTGTTGAACGTACAAGTATTTGTCTGCAACGTAAACATAATTATTACTAACATACAATTGAGCCATACAAGTTTGTCCCAAAAAATTAGGGAGTACTATGGTCAATAAAAACAGAATCTTTCTCATAATCTTACATTTAGGTTTTAAAAGTAAAAATAATAATCTACAAATAAGGAAGACTTAGTAAAAAAAAATGAAGCTATAACCCTCGTCGAGAATATTCGTTGTTCATCGAGTAAAGTTATTCAAAATATTTTTTTTCAATGTTTTATCTATAGTTTTGTGTCCTAAATTTTGAGTCTATGAAAAAAAATACTTTACATTCTTTGAGAGTATTTTGCGCAATCATGATGGTACACTCACTACAAGCACAAATTGGAATTGGCACAACAACTCCAAATGCATCTTCTGCTTTGGATGTTACCTCTGCAAACTCAGGAGTGCTGATTCCTCGAATCGCATTATTGAGCAACACTGATGTAACTACCATTCCAGCACCAGCTACATCCTTGCTGGTCTTTAACACTGGCTTTTCACCAAATGGTTACTATTACTGGAACGGGACTACGTGGGTGCAATTAGCGACATCAGGAGCGTCAAACGATTGGTCTTTAGTTGGCAACACAGGAACAACTGCAGGAACCAATTATCTTGGAACGACGGATGCTGTTGATATTCGTTTGAAGACCGGAGCGATAGATCGTTGGAATATTTCGCATGCCAATAGTGGTCAGTTGCAATCTTATTCTTTAGGGTCAGCCACATCACCAACGTTTTCATTTCAATCGGATCAAAACACTGGAATATTTAGCTCAGGCGCTGACGCACTTGATATAACAACAGGAGGAACAGCTCGATTCAGATTCCCTAACGTAAATCAAGTTCATGCGCTCAGCACGGGAACAGCCGCATTGCCCTTTTATTCTTTTGGAGGCGACCCCAATACAGGAATATTTAGCTCTGGAGCAGATGCGCTCGATTTTGCGACAAATGGAACAGCAAAATTTAGAATTCCTACTGCTGATCAAGTTCATGCATTGAGCCTAGGAACAGCTGCATTGCCTTTTTACACCTTTAGTGCTGATTCTAACACAGGTATGTACAGCCCAGGTGCTGATATTTTGAGTACATCTACCGCAGGTACTGAACGAATGAGAATCGAAGCTGATGGAGATGTCGGAATTGGCGCTACACCTAATGCCTCTGCGAAATTAGAAATCAATGCAACAAATCGTGGACTCCTGATTCCAAATGTTGCATTAACTGCAAAAAATGTCGCAGGACCAATCGCAGCGCCGGCAACTTCTTTGCTGGTTTACAATACTGCAACCGCGGGAGCTTCACCTAACAATGTAGTACCTGGGTATTACTATTGGAATGGTACAGCTTGGGTTGCATTTACCGGTTCAAATTCAAATGATTGGTCTATTACCGGAAATACAGGAACTGCTGCCGCAAACTACGTAGGAACTTCGGACGCAGTGCCTTTAAAAATCTCAACAAATGGAACTGAAAGAATTAGAGTTTTGGCAAACGGTCAAGTGGTCGTAAACAATCTTGCTGCTCCATTTGCAAGTGATCGTTTTAGTGTTTACAACACTGCCACAGCCGATTTTGCAATCAATGGATATTCAACACTAACAGGAACTGGAGTTTTCGGTCAAAATACCGGAACAGGGTCAGGGATTTTTGGAGCCAATTCCAATTCGGGGCAAGCCGTTCGAGGGGCAAATACCGGAACTGGAATAGGAGTTCTTGGAACAGCGGTCAATGCAGCAGGTGCTGGCGTTTTTGGACAAGCCAACGTTGGACTTGGAGCCGGAGTATACGGCACTTCAAATGGTGCAGATGCGACGGGTGTTTTCGGAAATGCTTCAGGTAATGCGGGCACTGGCGCTTATGGTCAATCAAGCGGCGTCAACGGGACAGGTGTCTTTGGTTTTGCAAATGCGGCTGGTGGAGACGGTGTATACGGTGAAGCGACTCAACCAGGACGATTTGGGGTTTGGGGCGTTAATAACAATGCAACTGGTATAGGTGTTTACGGCTCTACATTAGGGGGAACAGGCACCGGGGTTTGGGGTAACGCAACTGGCGCAGCTGCAGATGGTGTTTTCGGTCTTTCAACCGGCGCGACCGGCTTTGGCGTTTTTGGAACAAATTCTAATGCAGCAGGGACCGGAGTAGTTGGTGCAGGAAACAATCTTACTTCCCAGTACTCTGTCTCTGGAAGTGGAGGTGCATTTACTGGAACCAGCTTTGGAACTGTATCCTATGGCACAACTGCGTCAAATGGGATTGGAATTGCAGCTGCCGGAAACAATGCTGCCATTACTAGTTTTGATGCCAATGGCGCTGGAGGTGCATTCACCGGAAATCGATGGGGAACAACCAGTATCGCAACAATCACCGGTGCTGGAAATGATGCCATCGATCGGGCTGTTTTGGCAGGCACCTATACCTCAGCGGGAACAACCTCAAATACGGTATATGTCGGTGCAAGAATTGCTAATGTTAATTACAAAATCTTAGGAACCGGCGGTGGATCAGTTTCTACCACAATGAAAACATCTCAAGGTGAAAAAATACTCTTTGCGCCTGAAGCTCCAGAGAATTGGTTTTTCGATATTGGAGAAGTTGAGTTAGTAAACGGAATCGCAACTGTACAACTAGATCCGACTTTCGTAGAGACCATTTCAGATTCAAAGCCATTTAAAGTCTTCGTCCAAGGAGGCGAAAATACTTTTGGATCTATTCGAATTACAAGAAATCAAAAAGAAAAATCATTTATTGTCGAAGATCTTGGTGGTCCAAGCAATGGCACCGTACAATATAATATATATGCTATCTGGAAAGGCAAAGAAAATCTGCGATTCCCGGAATTTAAAGAAGAAAACAGACCAAAACCAATTCCATTAAGTAGCATTAAAAAAGAAGCTGCAATCAATCCTACTGTACAGTTAGCTGCAGAATCAAAAACGAATACCGCAACTGAAGGTTCGCTTCAAGACAAGAACCAAAAAGCAACTTCAAGACCAAGCAATAAAGTCAATAATCGAACTGCAAAACAAGATCCGGTTGCAGCTGATACTCCCGCGGAAAAACTAAAATAACTTATCTATATCGCAAAAACCTCCAAAACGACCTTGACTTCAAATAATCAAGGTCGTTTTCATTTTCGTACGCTTCTCTTTCAAAAACAACATTGCGATACGCTAAATTCCTATCGCGATAACGAATCAATTTCACTAAGTAATCTAATCCATAAATCACAAAAAACGGCAAAACGAATAACTCCAATTGCTGCCGTAAATGAATCCGTTCGTGATTCATCAACACCAAATCATTTGCCGCAGTTTGAGTGCGCAGCAACACAAACGGAAACACCGTCAATCCACGAAAACCCTTTGGTATTAAAATTTTACTAACAATCAGTATCATTCATCCTGCAGTGCTTAAATTTGCGCCCATGCTCGACCAAAATAAAGAAAATATACCAATCGAAGGCGAAGATTTCTACTTTACTCCTGAAGGCTACAAATGTTTCACCGAAAAATTCCACCTCAAACGTGGCTATTGCTGTAAAAGTGGGTGCCGACATTGTCCTTATGGTTTCGATAAAAAAACAGGAAATATCAAAAAATAGTAGGGCGTTTCCCTTCGGGTCAGGCTGTCGCACTCGCTTTTTTTGTTTTGTCACCCCAACGGCAGTCGAAGGGTATTTGCTAAAACAAAAAAGAGCTCAACCAATTGCTCCATCCTTAACGCAGCCATTCATAAACTAGAAAAATCTCACTAATTTAGCCACTCAGTTACTAAGCAACTATAGAAATGACATTCAAAGAACAAATACAACAAGGAATTCCAGCAATTCTGCCACAACCAAAACCTTACGACCCGGCAATTAATCATGCGCCAAAAAGAAAAGAAATTCTCTCGCCAGAAGAAAAAAAACTGGCACTAAGAAACGCCTTACGTTATTTCGAACCGCAACATCATGAAGTCCTTATTAAAGAATTCGCCGACGAGTTAGAAACGTACGGACGCATCTACATGTATCGATTCCGTCCAGACTACAAAATGTACGCGCGACCTATTTCCGAATATCCCGGTAAATGCGATCAAGCCAAAGCCATTATGCTCATGATTCAAAACAATTTGGATTATGCTGTGGCGCAACATCCACACGAACTCATAACCTATGGCGGAAACGGTGGCGTATTTTCCAATTGGGCACAGTATCTACTCACGATGCAATACTTATCCGAAATGACCGAAGAACAAACGTTAGCGATGTATTCTGGTCATCCGATGGGTTTATTTCCTTCACATAAAGATGCCCCAAGAGTCGTAGTAACCAATGGTATGATGATTCCGAACTATTCGAAACCGGACGACTGGGAAAAATTCAATGCTCTAGGTGTTACGCAATACGGACAAATGACTGCCGGTAGTTATATGTACATCGGGCCACAAGGCATCGTTCACGGCACTACTATTACTGTCCTTAACGGATTTCGAAAAATGAAAAAATCCCCAAAGGGTGGATTGTTCGTGACATCCGGTTTAGGCGGGATGTCGGGTGCACAACCCAAAGCAGGAAATATTGCAGGTTGCATTACTGTTTGTGCCGAAGTCAATCCAAAAATCACCCACATTCGCCACTCGCAAGGTTGGATCAATGAAGTGATAGAAGACATCAACGAATTGGTGCCTCGCGTACAAAAAGCCTTAACGACTCAAGAAATCGTCTCGATTGCTTATCTTGGCAACGTCGTCGATGTCTGGGAACGATTTGACCAAGAAAATATTCATATCGACTTGGGTTCAGACCAAACGTCACTTCACAATCCTTGGGCTGGCGGCTACTACCCTATCGGCTATTCCTTTGAAGAATCAAACGAAATGATGGCCAATCAGCCGGAAAAATTTAAAGAGGAAGTGCAAAAAACACTTCGTCGACATACCACAGCCATCAACAAACACACCGCGAAAGGAACCTATTTCTTTGATTATGGCAATGCCTTTCTCTTGGAAGCTTCTCGCGCCGGCGCCGATATCATGGCTGAAAACCACATCGATTTTCGTTATCCGAGTTATGTGCAAGACATTATGGGACCGATGTGTTTCGATTACGGATTCGGTCCGTTTCGTTGGGTTTGCGCATCCGGTCAACCAGAAGATTTAGCCAAAACAGACGAAATTGCTTGCTCGGTACTTGAAAAAATAATGCAAACGGCACCGGAAGAAATCAGTCAACAAATGGCCGACAACATCCAATGGATTAAGGGCGCTCAAGAAAACAAATTGGTCGTTGGCTCACAAGCTAGAATCTTATATGCTGATTCCGAAGGTAGAATAAAAATTGCTGAGGCATTCAATAAAGCCATCGCAAAAGGCGAAATAGGCTTTGTTATTTTAGGTCGAGACCATCACGATGTTTCCGGCACCGATTCGCCTTACCGAGAAACCTCAAACATATACGATGGTTCACGATTTACAGCCGATATGGCGATTCAAAATGTCATAGGCGATAGTTTCCGCGGCGCGACTTGGGTTTCCATTCACAATGGCGGCGGCGTAGGTTGGGGTGAAGTTATTAATGGCGGATTTGGCATGTTGCTCGATGGTTCAGTTGATGCTTCACGTCGCCTTGAATCGATGCTGTTTTGGGATGTCAACAATGGTATCTCTCGAAGAAGTTGGGCTCGAAATGAAGGTGCAATTTTCGCCATAAAAAGAGCAATGGACAGTCAACCTTTGTTAAAAGTAACGATTCCGAACGAAGTTGATCAACGTCTCTTCGAATAATGAACTTTCATCGTTTTGACCTTTCTGTTTAATAACTGTTAAACTCATAAAAAAAAGGCAAGTTTCTTAAATGATGTTCGTTAATTTTGATTGACTTAACTGGTGAACTTTAATACGAAACACGATGAAAACAATAAAATTCTTGTTATTGCTCTTTGTAGTTGCTTCTTGCAGCTCCATTCACGTTTATTCCGACTACGACAAAAAAGTTGATTTTGCGAAATATAAAACGTACGCTTACTACAAAAACGGCATTGATAAAGCGGAAATCTCTGATTTAGACAAGAAGAGAATCCTCCGGTCTATTGATGAAGTAATGCTTGCCAAAGGATTTTCAAAAAGCGATACACCCGATATGTTAATCAGCATAAATGCGACAGCTGAACAGAATGTCAATGTCAACAATTTCAATGCTGGCTGGGGTTGGGGTTGGGGTTGGGATCCTTTTTGGGGCGGCATGAATACTGTATCGACGTCAACTAGTGGTATTTTAACGATTGAACTCATCGATGCCAAACTAAAAGAACTCATTTGGCTGGGCGAAGGAACAGGTTACCTCACCAAGAATGTCGACAAAAAAGATGAAAACGTCAAAAAATTTGTTACAGAAATATTGGCGCAATATCCGCCGGTGAAGAAGTAGTTGTGAGTTGTAGGTTGTACGTTAAAAAAAGTTGAACCGTGATCTAAAGTCGCGGTTTTTTTATGCCCGAATGCCCTAGCCCGGATGGCAATGGAAAGCTTTTTGCAAAAGGGGTTTTGTTTTTCTTGTTGCCGAAACGCGACCAACGGAAGCGCTTTCGGGAACTTTAGTAAAACAAACCGATTTTGGAAAAACTTGTAATGAACAGCCGGAATAGCTCCTAAAGAAAGTAATCCGTAGGCAGTTTTTAGTGGTCAGAATACCTCGACTGCGCTCGGCAGGACAACCCACGACCTACAACTTATAACCTACAACTTACAACCATCAATACCCCAACAATTCCTCCATCTTTACTTTTACTTTTTCCACATTCGGAATCATCGTCTGCTCTAAAGTACCATTTAACGGAATCGCAGGTAAATTCTCGGA
>CANHBE010000137.1 GCA_947458575.1 Flavobacteriaceae bacterium
CCAGAGTCCATAATTCAGGTTGCACTCGATAACCGAACGCATCAAAATAGATCAAATCGAAAGCCGATTCATCACAAATTTCCTCGATGAGCTGTTTTCTCTTAGTCAAATTAAAATTTTCAGAAAGTTGATGCCTCTTGTCCCATTCCAAATCATGCATTTGACAAAAAATAACACCATCATTACTTGCATTCAATTGCGCTGGAAAGTTCATTGCCTTGACTTCTTCCGCATTTATAGGATAGGCTTCTACGCCAACATAATCAACAAGTTGAAATTGTTTCTTTCTCTCCAACCAAGTGATGAAAGCATTTAATCCGGTACCGAATCCGATTTCTAAAATCGCAATCGACTCTTCACTAAATAGATTTAGACCGTTTTTAATGAAAACATGTTGAGCTTCCTGAATAGCTCCATGTTTAGAATGATAATTTTCATTCCATTCGGGAAGATGTATCGTGGTAGAACCATCAGCAGTGATTTGAATTACTCGTTGCACAAGCTAACGGATATACAATTTCTTTATTCTAGTAATTGGTCCGCCACATTTAGTTTCGTGACATTTCACACAAGCATCAACTGCGCTGTTAAAGTGCGCTTTCGCATTGATTGAGTCCAGGTAAATTTTCTTTTGCAATTTGATGAACCGATCTGCGTGTTGCTTAAAGAACAGATCATACTCAGTGGGATCGGTCATTTCTGCACCCTGAATCTTTAGGAAATAATCGGGAAAACCACCTATTGTATCACCTTCAATAATTCGACTTCGAAGTCTTTGATTGTCCACATACATTTGTTCCATTAGCGTCGACATTTCAGACATCTTGTACATCTCAAACGACTTATTTGAAGATTCCTTTGAACAAGATTCTTCTGAATTATCAGACTGCTTTTTATTACAACTAAAGACAGTGATAATCAGGAAAAAAGCAATAAATTTAATTTTCATTCTTTTTAATTAGGACACCGTTAGCTACAAATGCATACGTCTTGATTGGAGTGGTAATGCTATCAATCGCTTGCTGAGACTTTCCTGCATCTTTTGCATAATGTTTTTGGTCTTCAACTGTTTCAATACTCAAAAACGCCTTTCCATTTACAATTATATCTTCGCCCTTTGAATTTAATGGCATAAAGAAACCATAATCCTTAAACTTTACAAAAGCTTGTTCATCCTCTCCTAAATCGACGTTCATCCAGCAACCTTTCTTTTGACAAACATCAATTATTTTAGACGTAAATTTTAATTCAAGAGTATCACCCTCTTTCATGGATTGGTACTTGGAAAAAAGTGCTTCTTTCGAGATTGCGTCATCTGCTGAAATACTATCGCCAAAAGTCGCATAAGCTACCTCACTTGGCTTGCTATCTATTTGTTTACAACTCAAAACCATCGATAATAAAGCAACGCTAAATACTCTCGTAAACATTTCTCATTTTTTAAAGTTGTTGCAAAAGTAGCCACTAATCTGATTCAAATACAAAATTCCCATATTTTTTTCAATTTGATTATCAATAAGTCAATGAAATTGAGACTCCTTTTTCAGTATTATGAAAAGTGAGAAAATAATTCTTGTCAAACTTCAAGAATATCTTTATTTCACTATTTTAGCCAAAAACATGTGACTGAGAATTGGATTGCTTTAAATAGAACGTTAACTATTCATATACAGCAACTTACATTCTAAACGCAATTAAAAAACATTTCCAAAATGAGTTCAAATTTTGCCTGCGAAATCGATATAGTAACTACTCCACAATCAAAAATAGAAACTGTTGACTTTGAAAATCTTCCTTTTGGAAGCGTTTTTACAGATCACATGTTTGTTTGCGATTTCAGGGAAGGCAAATGGCAAAAACCATTGATCAAACCATATGAGCCGTTTCTAATCGATCCATCTGCTAAAGTTTTTCATTACGGACAGGCTATTTTCGAAGGGATGAAAGCCTATAAAGATGATAATGATGCAGTTTGGCTATTTCGTCCAGATCAGAATATGGCTCGACTCAATAAATCAGCCGTTCGCATGGCAATGCCGGAAATTCCTGAAGAGATATTTATGGGTGGATTACATCAATTATTGGATTTGGAGCGAAATTGGGTAAAAAAAGGAAAAGGCAACACGCTTTATATTCGTCCTTTTATGATTGCGATTGGCAGTGGTGTAATTGCCGCGCCTTCAACACAATATCGTTTCATGATTATATTATCACCCGCCAAATCATACTATTCAGGAGAAGTAAAAGTGCTAATTGCAGAGCATTACAGTCGCGCGGCAAATGGCGGTATCGGTGCTGCAAAAGCGGCTGGTAATTATTCTGCACAATTTTACCCAACCAAGCTGGCAAATGAGAAAGGCTTTCAACAGATAATTTGGACAGATGATGCTACACACACCAAGCTTGAAGAAGCTGGGACAATGAACGTGTTTTTTAGAATTAATGACACCTTGTATACTGCTCCTACTAGCGAAAGAATTTTGGATGGAGTAACTCGAAAGAGCTTGATTGCTATTGCTAAAAGGGATGGAATTAATGTTGAAGAGCGATCTGTCCTCGTCTCAGAAATTATTCAAGGTGCGAAAGACGGTTCTTTGAAAGAAATTTTTGGTGCCGGAACCGCTGCAGTTGTTAATCCAATTGTTGGATTCTCATACCAAGATGTTTACTACGAATTGCATAAAATCGAAAATTCGATGGCTATTGAGCTTAAAGAAAAATTAAACAATATCCAATACCGCAAAGCAGAAGATACTTTCGGCTGGATGGTAAAAGTCTAACAAGAACTCCATCTGTGCCCTTTCATTGGCTGCAACTGAAGTCATCCGAATAGGAGTCGAATGGTATTTTACTTTATATCTAAAATTGCAGAAAAATCCGGCTTGAAGTAATTTGGTCCTTTCATCACTTTACCATCCTCACGGTATATGGGCAACCCATCCAATCCGAGTTTACTCATGTTACTGCGTTGGATTTCATCAAAAACTTCCTCAATCTTATGCTGAAGTCCATGCTCGATTATCGTACCGCACAAAATATAAAGCATATCACCCAAAGCATCTGCGATTTCGACCAAATCACTATTATTTACTGCTTCCAAATACTCTTCATTTTCTTCTTTCATGAGATTAAACCGAAGTAAGTTTTTTGATTCTCCTAAATTAGCCCTGGGGTGTTCACTGTGTCCAATAGCAAATGCAGTATGAAATTCTGTAACAGCTTGAATTTGTTTTTTCATGATATAAAATGCCTTTTAATACTGTAGCAAAATAATAAGTTTGAGAATCTATTGTTTACATTTGTCAAAAAAATTATCAGCATGTTTTCGACAGGACAGTGGATCTTTGCCTCTTTATTTTTTGTAAGTTTTATAGTAGTTATGGTCCTAGCCTACCGCAAGGACGTAAAAGTTCACCAAAAATTTTACAGAGGAAGTTATAAAGTACTTTATGCTTTTCTGCTTTTTATTTTCTTGCTTTTCATCATTAAGGTATTTTTAAAACGGTAAATCGTTGTTCACAACTTTTCGTAGCAAATAATATTCTTAGAAGGAAAGCTATTCGATTTCAATACACTGGTTACCAAAAGAATCAACTCTCCAACGTGTGAGATATTCAAAACATTGAATTGTTGTGTACGGCAAGTATTGAGATCACAATTAAATATTTAACTTTACGAGCACTTACAATGAAGTCACAATGAAACTCTTGAAATATCTTTTTCTTCTTTTTGTTTTGGCGCTTTTTGCCACGGCCGTATTCATTGCAACACTCAAGGGCGAATTTGATGTTGAAAGAAGTATAGTCATAAACTCTCCAAGAGCAACTGTATTTAGTTATGTCAATGACTTCCGCAATTGGGAGACTTTCGGTTCGTGGAAAAAAGAAGACCCGAGTATGTCCTTTGACTATCCGAAGAATACTGTTGGCAAAGGCGGCTCATATTCTTGGTCTGGTGATGATAATGAAGGTGAGATGAAAACAACCACAGTTGTTTCGAACCAATTCATTGGGCAAAAAATGAATTATTGTGGGACTGAAGCAATTGTTAGTTGGAAATTTAAAGATACAATTGGCGGAACTAAAGTGACTTGGAAGGCGAAAGGTGTTATGAATTTCGGATTAAAAGTTAATACCATTTTCAGTGGTGGTGCGTCACAAGTTTTTGGATCTATGTACGAAAAAAGTCTTGCCAATCTGGGAAAAACAATAGACTATGAGATGCGTACGTACAAAATCAAAGTAAATGGTTCGACCAAGAAAAGCGGGACTTTCTATGTAAGCCAAACCATAACAAGCAAAATAAGTAATGTGCCTAATAATCTGCGGATCCTCATTCCTCGAATGACGAATTTTTTTGCCAAGAGTAAATTGGTCATGTATGGAAAACCATTCGTTATCTACCATCAATATGATCTTGCAAACGACTTTACAAAACTGTCTGTATGCATACCGATAAAAGAAGAAATCCATATTCAAGCTGGAAGCGATATGAGCTCAGGTTTATTGCTCCCTTTTTCGTCCGTAAAGACCACTTTGATTGGTGATTACTCGCATAACAAAGAGGCTGTTGAAAAGACTATTGAGTATATAAAAAGGAACAACTTATCGCAAAATACGGATGTACCTCGAATTGAAGTTTACACTAGAAACATGGTTCACGTTGCTAATCCATCACAGTGGATTACAGAGATTTATTTGCCTGTAAAAGCGGTTGCGACTCCAATACCAGCACTGAAAACCAATGTCACAGCAACAGTAAACTTGCCCACTCCTGCTACTTCTGAGCCAGCCATTGCAGACTAAATTGCTTTTTTTAAAGTTCATTTAAACCTTTATGCTCTTGAGCACTCCAATACCAAAAAAATTCTTTGGAAGAAAAAGAGTTCATACAAAGTCTATTAGATCCAAAAACGCAAAATGCAGCGTTTCAAAAACTCTTGAAAGAGTATCAACGACCGCTATATAATCTAATTCGAAATATCGTTCTAAATCATGACGATGCTGATGACGTCTTACAAAACACCTTTGTAAAAGTCTTTCAAAATCTGCAGAACTTCAAAGGAGAAAGTAAGTTGTTTTCTTGGATGTATAGAATTGCGACAAATGAATCCATAACTTTCATCAACAAAAAGGCGAAAAAAAATGGAATTACAAGTGAAGCGCTTCAATCCAAAATTGTCGACAATCTGAAAGCTGACGACTATTTTGATGGTGATTTAATTCAAATAAAGCTACAAAAAGCAATTACGCTGTTGCCACAAAAACAACAATTAGTATTCAAAATGCGCTATTTTGATGAAATAAAATATGAAGACATGTCGGAAATTTTAGGGACTTCCGTGGGCGCTTTAAAGGCGTCATATCATCATGCTGTAAAGAAAATAGAAATTTTTATGACCTCCAGTTAAACAAAAATAAATTGACTTAGTCCTAGGACCATGAAAGAATTTAAATTAGACCATCAACCCAAAATAAATACCGGATTTAAAGTCCCAGATGATTATTTCGACACGCTTGAAAAAGCAGTTCAAAATAAGATTGCAAGCAGACAAACTCCGGTTTTTAAGTTATTCACCAAAAAAAAATGGATTATTGCAGTGGCAGCAATTTTTGTAATTGCCTTGTCTATTCCAATCTTCAATCAAATTAAGACATCAGCTTCATCACTAGATCAAGCTCATGTTGAAGTTTATCTAGCGGAACAATGTGACCTCTACGAAGAGGACATCGTTGATCTACTCGATGACGAGAAAATCGAAAAAATAGAATTAGAACTAAACATTAACCCCTCTGAATTAGAGGAAGCATTATTGACCAACTCTAACGTCGAAGAATACCTTATCAACTAATAAATATACATCTCATGAAAACCGCAAAACTACTAGTAACATTAGCCTTCTTCTTTACTATTGCCGCGACCAGTCAACCAAGATTAAATCAAAAAAGAGAGCAAATAAAATCATTGAAAATAGCATATTTCACCGAAGAATTAAAACTTACGCCTGAAGAAGCAGCCAAGTTCTGGCCACTATTCAATGCGCATGAAGAAAAACAAAAGTCAATCAAAAAAGATAGAATTAGAGCCTATTTGGATGCAGAAAATAGCGGTGAAATTGAAAAAATGAGTGAAAAAGAGGCAATACTCATGTTGAATGAAATCGAAAATTCTGAAGAAGATGCCTTTCAAAATCGCAAGAAATTTATCGCTAGTTTAAAGACAATTCTTCCGGCAATCAAAATCTTGAAGCTTAAAAAAGCAGAAGACAGTTTTAACAAAAAGTTACTAAAACAACTCAGAGAAAAATCGGGTCGGAATTAATGTCACATTCCTTTTTCGAAAAACTGACTATTGTTGCCCGTTGTTTATTACTCAGGAAATCATGGCATAGTAATTGGAAAGCCGTATAAGAATTCAAATTTGAACTTTCCCTTTTTACTAACTAAAAAATTTAAAATATGAGAACTGCTATTTTTTCTTTCCTATTGTTTTCATTGCTTTATACAATCACGGTTGATGCCCAAGACCGAACTACCGTAAAGGCAACAAGTTCAGAAATAAGTGATAACCTCGACCTTCGGGCAATTGCCTCTATTTTTGGCGATGCTCGAGATCTTGAGGATTTTGAAAGAAGACTAAATGATCCAAAATCACAAATCTCAAATTTAGATCTGAACGAAGACAATCAAGTTGATTATTTGCGAGTTGTTGAATCAGTGGAAGGAAATGTTCACTTAATCATTGTGCAAGCAGTACTTGGTTTAGACAACTATCAAGATGTGGCTACAATAGAAGTAGAAAAAGACAATAACAATCGAATCCAAGTGCAAGTAGTTGGCGATGTCTTCATGTATGGTCAAAATTACATCTATGAGCCCGTTTACATTTCAACACCAATAATATACAACACCTTTTGGCTACCGGCATACAGTCCGTATTGCTCGGTTTGGTATTGGAACTACTATCCAACTTTTTATTATGCGTGGACACCATTTCCTGTATTTCGATATAGAAATCATATTAGAACGCATATCAATATTCACCATCAATACAACTATGTTCACGTAAGACGTTGCCAACGCGCTATCGCACTACATCAGGTTAGA
>CANHBE010000138.1 GCA_947458575.1 Flavobacteriaceae bacterium
ACCGGAAGTCCGGATTTTGATACATTAGAGCAGTTAGCCCTCGGATATGGCGATATTTGGCACAGCTCTTTTGAGCAAGGTTATAAGAATGCTTTTCAGGATTTGGCGATCCAATCTTCAATATTGTTCTGGTATATTAATGATTTTGAGGGTCTCGATATCGGTGTGAGTTGGCGTATCAATCCCAATGCTTTCGCGCTGAGAAAAAATGTCTGGGAAACCATAGGTGGATTTGATTGCGATTATCAAAACATTCAAATGCAGGCACTCGATTTCGGATTCAATGCGCTGCGAAATCAAGGCGCAATTCCACTTTATGTAAAAGGTCTTTTCCCATCCGAAACTATTGAGACAGTGCGGATATCCGCCAAAGATCGTTACGCTTTTTTTATCAAGAATTTTAAGGTAGATCATGCGCTATTTATGATTTATCGCAAAGGCATTTGGAAATTTAGCGAGTGGAATGCTTTTCTTTACGCCAAGCGCAAATTCAGAATGAAAAGTAATAGACCCTTGGTCCCTCCGCGAAAATTGCAACAAGTCAATGGAAGTCCATCGGTTAGTTACATCATTCCAACAATGTTACGGCAAGATTTTACTTTGCGCCTGTTGGAAGATCTCAGCAAGCAAACTTACTTACCAACTCAAGTCGTTGTGGTTGATGCTACTCCTGAAAATCTCCGAGATGAAAGTTTATACAAACAGAATAGTTATCCTTTCGAACTAACGTTAAAGTGGCAAACTACTAAAGGCAGTTGTCGCGCAAGAAACGAAGCAATAAAGCTTTGTAACGGTGATTATATCGTATTTGGAGATGATGACATTAGAGTTCCCCCAGATTTTATTGAAAACCATATTCGTTTATTGCAAACCTACAAAGCTGGTGCTTGCAACGGATTGGATATTATGGCACATAATGCGCAGGAAGGTCTTGATGATTTATATACAAAACTTCAGGCAATGGACAGTCGCCGTTGGTTTTCCGGTAGTGTTCAGTTTTACAGCAACGCTAATTCTTGTGTAAAGAAAGAGTTTGTCGATCGGTTAGTAGGAAATGATATTAACTATGATGGCGGCTATGGAGAAGATGGTGATTTTGGTATTGCTATGCTAAAGTTAGGTGTTCCGGTGCTGCATAATCCTTTTTCAACTAATTTGCATTTAAAACCACCTAGTGGTGGCTATCGATTTTGGGGTTCGCAAGCAAAGATTTTAGGAAAGAAACGAAAAACACAACCGTGGGAACTTGATACGCCTGTGAAGTGGATTAGACCAGTTCCGAGTCCAACGCTCATGTATCAGTTTCACAAACATTTCACACCACAACAAATAACAGAATACAAGCATAAGTATTTTTTTCTTTTTCTGGTTGGTGGCTCTAAATGGACATTCATATTCAGGTTGCTAAGGATTCCCTTTAAGCTGCTGCAGTTCAGGAAGTCTGTTTTTTACGCAAAAAAACTACTCGCTTTAGGCGTGAGAACGGAATAATTTATGAGATTTTCACTGATTATTTGCACGTACATGCGACCAAAACCACTGCTGGATTTGCTTCAGTCGGTGAAAATACAGACGGTTTATCCGACTGAAATTTTGATTGTTGATGGTTCGACAAATGAGGAAACCAACACCATGCTTCATCAAAATCATTTTGATGCACTCAAGTATTTCAAGGTTGAAGATCAGGATAGAGGACTAACCAAACAAAGAAATTTTGGTATTCGAAATGTGGGAGTTGAGATTGATGTCGTTTGTTTCCTCGACGACGACACGATATTAGATCCAAAGTATTTTGAGGAGATAGAGAAAGCCTACCAGCTTTATCCGGATGCTTTAGGCGTTGGAGGCTATATATCGAATGAAAGTCAATGGCACTATGTCGGAAACGACTATCAACACAATATCACAGAATATTACTATGATGGATGGATGAAAAAAGACGGCTCTCGATTTGTTCTTAGAAAGCAACTCGGACTCGATAGCGATTGCAAACCCGGTTTTCTGCCCACTTTTTCCCATGGAAGGAGTGTTGGATTTTTACCACCATCGGGTAAGATCTATGAAGTGGAACAACTCATGGGTGGTGTCTCATCATTTCGGAAAGCTGTATTCGAAAAGTTTCAGTTTTCAACCTATTTTGTAGGCTATGGCCTTTATGAAGACGCCGACTTCACGTTACGACTTTCAAAAGTTGGAAAGTTGTATGTCAATACCGCAGCACAACTTGGGCATTTTCACGATAGTTCGGGAAGACCCAATTACTATCGTTATGGCAAAATGGTTGTTCGCAACGGCTGGTATGTTTGGCGTGTTAAGCATTCTTATCCAAGTCTTGGTGCTCAATTGAAATGGCACACGATAACCCTTCTGCTGCTGTTTATAAGGTTTGTCAATGTATTAACAACAACAAAAAGGAAAGATTCTTTTTTCGAGTTTTCCGGCCGATTGGTCGGATGGTTTTCATTACTTTTGAACAAACCAACTTTACCTAAGAATTGAAGATTATAACCATACAAAATGCAGTTTCATTCTATGCAGAAAATCAAGAATAGTTTCTTAATCCTACTAGATTTTTCGCAGAATATTGCTTTCAAGATTTCCCGATGAAGCTACTAGTGATTTCGTTTGCTCCTTTTATTAAAAAAGATGGCAATTTTTATGCGTACAGTCCATATATCAAAGAAATGGAAATCTGGGCAAAGTACTCAGAGGAAATTGCTTTCGCTTGTCCGGTTTTGGAAAATGGAGATGGTCTCTTAATCTCCGAAGTGAAATTTCCCGTCTCCAGATTATTTGTTACAAAAGCATTTGATGTTACATCTTTTCCCAGAATCATGAGCGCTTTGCTTTTTTCTTTTGGGAATTTTTATCAGCTATTTCGTGCTATGATTTGGGCAGACCATATACACTTGCGTTGTCCAGGAAATTTGGGTTTGATGGCCTGTATGGTGCAGGTGTTCTTTCCCCGGAAAACAAAAACAGCTAAATATGCCGGTAATTGGGACCCAAAGTCGAAACAACCGCGGGCATACAATTGGCAAAAGTGGTTTTTAAACAACACGATTTTGACCAAAAATATGCAGGTATTGGTTTACGGAGAATGGGAAGGCAGATCAAAAAATATTAAACCGTTTTTCACTGCATCATATCGGGATACAGATAAAATATCAGTCAGTCCACGGACTTTAAGTCAGCGAATCGATTTTATTTTTGTAGGCACGTTACTAAAAGAGAAAAGACCAATCTATGCTGTAAAGTTGGTGCAAAATCTCGTCGACAAAGGAGTAAATGCAAGATTATGTTTGTATGGGAATGGTGCAGAGAAATCAAATCTAGAACGTTACATTTCTGACAATCAGCTGGAAGATGTTGTTTTTCTCAGGGGTAATTTTGATTATGAAGCGATGAAAAAAGTCTATCAAGAAGCACATTTTAACATCTTACCCTCTCAAAGTGAAGGCTGGCCTAAAGTAGTTGCCGAAGGTATGTTTTGGGGTACTTTACCTATTGCTAGTGCGGTGTCCTGTGTGCCAAATATGTTGGGAAATGGAAGTCGCGGATTTTTATTGAGTATGGATTTGAATCAAGATGTAGCTGCGATACTTCAGATCCTCAACAATCAAATTCAGTATGACGAAATGGTGATGAATGGTGTTGAATGGTCGCAAAAATATACTTTGGACTTTTTTGAAGGCGAAATTAGAAAGTTGTTGCAACCATGAGAATTATCCAACTAATAGATTCATTAGATGTTGGTGGTGCCGAGCGCATAGCTGTAAATTACGCAAATGCTCTTTCTAAAAAGATAGAATTTTCGGGATTGGTTGCCACAAGAAAGTCCGGAGCCTTGGAAAGCAGCATCGAAGCTAAAGTGTTTTACAATTGCTTGCATAAACGATCTACGGTCGATATGAAGGCAATTTACAAATTGAAAGCGCTTTGTAAGTTCAATCAAGTTGAATGGGTTCATGCACATGGAACGTCATATTTTACTGCATTCCTGCTCAAACTGATTCATCGAGATATCAAGATAATTTGGCACGAACATGCAGGTGCAAGAAGTGAAACAAGGTCAATTCATAATGTTGTTTTATGGACAATTTCTAAATTTTTCTGTGGCATTGTGGTCGTTAATCACAAGTTGGAGGAATGGTGCCGAAGTAAATTAGCGTTTAATCAAGTCATTTATCTCCCAAATTTCACAACAGTTGATCATAACGAAGCGAAAGTTACTGTTCTTAAAGGATTGTCAAACAAGAGAATTGTTTGTCTTGCAAATTTGAGAGATCCGAAGAATCATGCCCTATTAGTGGAAGTTGCAGGGCTACTAAGGCAAAGCAAACCTGAATGGACATTTCATTTTATCGGAAAAGACCATAAAGACGATTATTCAAATAGTTTGAAGGCAAAGATCATTGCGAATGGTTTGGGCGACAACGTTTTTATTTATGACGTATGCAATGACATCAGCCATATTCTTAATCAAGCGTCAATTGGAGTTCTGGCGTCGAGTTCTGAAGGACTTCCCGTAGCGCTACTAGAATACGGATTGAATCAAAAAGCAGTCGTTGTAACCGCTGTTGGTGAGATGCCGTTAGTAGTCGAAAATGGCGTTACAGGATTTACCGTTCCTTCAAACTCGGTAGATTTATTTTATCAAAGTCTTTTTCAACTCATAGAAGATGAATCCCTCCGACAACGATTTGGAGTTGCACTTCAAGAAAAGATTAATACGAGTCATTCTGAGGAATTCGTGATGAAACGATATCTCGATTGGCTAATTCATGATTTGAAATGTTAAAAGCAGACCGAACTTATTTTTTACTTATTCTACTTCACATCGTGATTGGTGCTTTGTTGTACAACAACACTATTCTGCCGAAAGTATACGGTTACACAATTATTTTTGGTGGAATCTTTTATATCATAAATTCCCAAAACAAGAATAATGAAGTGCTATATGCCATTTCTTACATGGTGGGAAGTGAAATTATTCTGAGGATGACAAATGGAAATCCGGTCTATGAGTTTTCTAAGTATGGCGTTATGATTTTCACGTTGATTGGAATCTATTATCAGGGAATTTCCAAAAATGCAGTTGCCTATTGGTTGTTCCTCATACTATTGATACCCGGTGTTTTGATTGCTACTATGGAGTTAAATTATACCATCAGTTTGCGAAAGGAAATCTCATTTAATATTTCAGGACCTGTTTGTTTAGGAATCTGTTCCTTATACACTTATAACAGAAAAGTTACCATTGAAGAAGTGAATAATATCTTGCTATGTGTTGGACTCCCCATCATAAGTTGTTTGATCTATCTTACCATTTACACACCCAATATTAGAGATGTAATCACAGGAACGGAGTCAAACGGATTGACCTCGGGCGGATTTGGACCGAATCAGGTTTCAACAATGTTGGGACTTGGGATGTTTATTTTTACTTCAAGATTGATACTGTTATCGCAGTCTGTTTTTCTATTAGCACTTAATCTTTTTTTAACATTGTACCTCACATATCGTGGATTTGTAACGTTTTCTCGAGGAGGAATGCTAACGGGATTTATTATGATTGCGGTTTTAATCGTAACTACTTATTTTTTAATCAATAAGAAAAAGAAGCTACGAATGTTGACTATGATTGTGTTTGCCGCTGGAACATTTACGGCTGCTTGGCTCTATTCATCCAATCAAACAAACGGAATGATTGTGAAACGATATGCCAACCAAGATGCTTCGGGTAGAGCAAAGGAAGATCTCACCACAGGTCGCGGCGATCTTGCAGCGGAAGAATTCGAAATCTTTTTGAAGTATCCAGTTTTTGGAATCGGAGTAGGGCGAAATATGGAGACAAGATATGAGCAAACAGGAGAGATTATTGTCTCTCATAGTGAAATAACGAGGATGATCGCAGAGCATGGTTCCCTCGGCGTTTTGGCTCTGATGATCTTATTTTTGACACCATTGATTTTATATTTTGATAATAAATACAACATTTATTTAGTTTGTTTCCTTGCATTTTGGTTGTTTACTATTAATCACGCAGCTATGAGGTTGGCGGCACCAGCTTTCATTTACTCATTATCATTACTCAAGGTCGTAAAATCCAAGGAGGAAAAGTTATTCCAGTCAGAATAATTTTAGAGGATTGCTGTTAATTTTATAGGGTATTATTCTCATTTGACTACTTTTGTTTTGCAAAAAGATAATTGCTCGAAAGGGCACTAATTGATATGATCGCCAATAAAAAAATTCATTTCGAAGTATCAGAACGAAAAGTCCTTTTGAGGGTTTTTGATATCTTGACTGTTCTGATGGCTTTGTATTTTGTGGGTATTATCTTCAATTTTAATTACTTTAATATCTCTACAGATAACTACTATTGGACGATTGTTCTGGGGCTTTACATCAATATTATCGGTACCGTTTTCGAAATGTACAATTTGCAGGTGGCAAGTAACGAGTTTCAAGTAGTAAAAAGTATCATTTTAACCACTTCAGTAACCGTACTTGTTTATTTATTAACCCCCGTTTACACACCTTTTTTACCAAGTAATAGAATTCAGATCCTGTTCTTTTATTTAGCAATTCTGATTGCGTTGCTATTGTGGAGATTGTTATATGTAAAGTTCCTTGCATCCAGTAGATTTGAAAAGAAAGTAATTCTAATTTGTGACAAGGATCAAGCGAAAGAATTGATCAATGGTCTCGAAGATGTCAATCCACACTACAAAGTAATCGGCTATGTTAACTCTGACAGCAGCAGTAATGGAATTACAGGGAAAGTCAAAGACTATGTTCGAAATATAAACATCGATAAGCTTGAGGCATTTGTTGTCAACAATTCGGTTTCAGAAGTTGTAATTGCTGCACAGAAAACAGACGGTATTACAGTGAGTCTATATAGTCAGCTAATCCACTTGCTGGAAAACGGCTATGTAATTCGAGAGTACACGCAAGTTTATGAAACTATGACCAATAGAATTCCGGTTCAATATGTGGCAAGAGATTTTTACCGCTATTTCCCCTTTAGTCGATCGAATCAAAATCAATTGTATCTTCT
>CANHBE010000139.1 GCA_947458575.1 Flavobacteriaceae bacterium
AGGAAATCCATAGCGCGATCGCTTCTGCCTTTGAGATCATCTCCCCAAAGCAAGGCATAGACAATCTCCTTATGAAAACGATACATCATGGCACCGGCAATTATTTCTTGATCTATATTAATAATTTTGAAAAAGTCAGTTGGAAAAAGATTTGCCGTCTTGAGAATATCATCAAAAGACATATGAATTGGTCGACCCATTCGAATTCTATTCTCGACAATCAAATCATAAATGGCTTTTTTCTCCTCCTGAAGGTCAGTTTGGGCAAATGCCAGGCCTTTATTGAGCGCTTGATTGTAATACGTTCGACTAGAATTATGGGTAAAGACATTCTTGAACTTTTTCAAATCGATGTGATTTGTGATATCCGGAATCTGAGTTTGAAAACCATTTCTCATCAACACGTTAGTGAGTTTGGCGTTGGTTTGATTACCATACATATCCGGCGGCAAAGTAATCCTAATTTCCTTGATACCAGAGTTTAAGGCAAACGTCTGCAAATCATCTACAAAAGATTCGATTACGGATGTATATATACTTTCTCCTTTGTGATGAAATCCACCAAAAGGAGCAGAAAATGGTGCCAATAGGACGTTATCTCTAACGCCGGCTACTAGTCCGATTTGAACCTTATCAACGTCTTGTACCAACCGAACGATTCGATCTACTTTATTGGCATTTAAACTCATAAAACCCTCCGATACGAATGGATTGGGATCTGTTGGAAAAAACTTTTCATACTCTTCCGCTCCTACATTTCGCAATTCTGAATCAGTACCTATCTCCTCTCCGTCAGGTTTTGAAATTAAAGGACAAGGTAATTTATAGTGAAATGTTTCGTAAACAACCCCTCTTCCTCCAAACCCTTCCTTCTGAAAAATAAGTCTTTCATTGAGATAATTTCCAGCGTCTTCATTTGAATGACCAAAATCTATAATAGAAATATTGGGAAACAATCTGTTGATAATTTCATCAAACAGCAGATCAATAGCTCCAATCTGTTTTCCTTCAGCATTCGCCGAGATATACTGAACATGAATTAAGTCGCCCATTATAAAGAGAACTGTCCCGGCAACCATTCTGTCATTGACTCTCGAAGATACCAAAACAATATTTTCAGGGAACAACTTATTCAATCTCCGGATTTCATCCACAGTATGAACCGGTTTAACCCCATGGTTGTTTAATAAATTCTCATCGAGAATATCCCAAAAACTCTCGAATTCATCGCAAACTTGAACTACAACACCTCCATTATTTGCTTTTCTAATGCCACTTTTTCTTGATTCGTTGAAAGGTACTTTGTCATCTTTGAAAATTGTACTTGACAAGGTACAAGAAACTCTCGTTGCCTTGAGCCGATATAGCGCATAAATATCCTCCTGCATGGGTTGCTTGTGGTATATGTAAGGCAATGCCTTGTAGTATACTTCCGTAATTCCATTTTCAAGAAGGAATATCGATAGTTCTGAAAAAATTGTCAAAACATCAGTCGCTGTGAGTTTTGAGGACGTTATTAGTCCACCATAGGTAAGCCCCTGATGCGAATAAAAAATTGAATCTTTTATGTTTCCTGGTAAGACGGCTTCCAACTTTCCTTTGCGATAAATCATCACGGAAAAATCCTGAAACCTATCAGAGTGATACTCGACAAAGTCACGCATTAGGAGAAACGTATTGGCACGAGAATTTTTTACAAAATTATCCCAGGCTTCCTTTTCAGAATTTTGATATTTTTTGAGTGTAATCATTTGCCTTTAAAATCCAAAAATTTATCATAATCTCTAAAGTAGTCTTTCTCATCATATTCGATGGAAGCCAAAACAAAGCAAATTGATCCGCTAGAGAAATTATCCAATTCTCTCCACAAGCCGGATGGCATATATAAACCGACATTTGGTCGAGACAAGTGGAAAGTTCTTTTTACATTTCCATCATCGACGATGATATCAAAACTACCACTCAAGGCTACTATAAGTTGTTGAAGCTCTAAGTGACCATGACCACCGCGACTGAATCCGCCGGGAACGTCATAGAGATAATAAACTCTTTTCACGTTAAAAGGGACATGAATCCCATTGGTTACAGAAGTTAGATTCCCATTAGTCTGGTGATTTATCGGCAAGGTGATTAAGGAACAATCGAAAACAGTTGACGTTCTCATAGGCTTCAGTTTTTTCCTAAAAATTGATCAAAGTCTCTGATATAATCTTCTTCAGAAAATTCAGCATCCGAGAGATGTACAGAAACCGAATTGGTTGAAAAATTTTCCAAATGACGCCAGTACATCGGCGGAATAAAGAGTGCGTTGTAAGAGCGATTGAGACAAAATTTGGTTTCCGTTCCACTCGGATCTACAACTACTATGTCGAGGCTACCGCTTAACACTATGATTAACTCTCGTTGGGTTTTGAAGGCATGACCTCCTCGTTTTTCACCACCGGGAACATCGTATATCCAAAAAACACGCTTAATATCAAATGGAATTTGATCGCCATTCTGTAGAAATGACAAATTTCCTCTAACATCCGTAATTTTGGGAAGTGAGATAATAGTGGGTTTTGAGAAATTACTTTGCATCATAACAGATTGAATTGACAGCCAGCGTCTATTGGTATTGTTGCTCGTAGTATTTTTGGTAATTTCCGCTGGTCACATTTTCGAGCCAAGCTTTATTCTCCAGATACCAGTCGATAGTTTTTGAAAGTCCCTCTTCGAAAGTTACTGTGGGTTTCCATCCTAACTCTGTATGGATTTTGTTGGCATCAATGGCGTAGCGCAAATCATGTCCCGGTCTATCTTTCACGAAAGTGATTAATTGTTCAGAAGTACCTTCCGCCCGACCCAATTTCTCATCCATTTTCCGGCATAACAGTCGAACCAAATCTATATTTTGCCATTCATTAAAGCCACCAATATTGTATGTTTCGTGGTTTTTTCCTTGATGAAATACCAAGTCAATTGCAATCGCGTGATCTAAAACAAACAGCCAGTCGCGGGTATACTTTCCGTCGCCATAAACTGGCAATGGTTTGTTCTGCAGAATATTGTTAATTGACAACGGAATCAGTTTTTCCGGAAAGTGATTTGGTCCGTAGTTATTGGAACAATTGGTGATCACATACGGCAATCCGTAAGTTTCGCCATAAGCTCTTACGAAATGATCGGAACTCGCTTTTGAGGCCGAATAGGGAGAATTCGGATCGTAGGGTGTCGTTTCTGTAAATAAACCTGTAGCTCCCAGCGTGCCGTACACTTCATCGGTACTGATATGATAAAATCGCTTCCCTTCAAATTGTCCTTTCCAGATTTCTTTCGCGGCATTGAGTAAATTCATCGTGCCGATTACGTTGGTTTTGACAAAGGAAAGTGGGTCGGTTATTGATCGATCTACATGTGATTCCGCGGCTAAATGAACCACCCCATCAAACTGATGTTCTTGAAATAATTTGGTGATAAAATCCGCATCTACGATATCGCCTTTGATGAATTGGTAGTTTGATTTATCTTGGATATCGGTTATGTTTTCTAAATTGCCAGCATAGGTTAGCGCATCCAAATTGAAAATGCTGTAGTCAGGATAATTATTGACAAATCGTCGCACGACATGCGAACCAATAAAGCCTGCACCACCCGTAATTAAAATTTTTTTCATAATCTTTTAGCGATTGATTTTTTCCACGGCTTCGCCCCGTCAGTCACATTTAGGTAGACTAACGAAAGCAATTCGAAAACAGCTTTTTTGTTATCTTTCCTCGCGGACTAACGTGATTAACACGCCAATTTCTGTGAGAATTAATTGCAAGCTGTTTTTATTTATTTTATTTATTTTTCCTTCCTTCCCTTGAAAAGGTCCACTTGGCACCGGCACAACGTCTCCGACTTTAATACCTTGAACTTCAAAAGAAGCTAATGTTTCTTTTAATCCTTCTCTGAGCGCCATAATCTCTTCCTCGCGAACAACAGCAGGTTTTCCCAACCAAAACAGATAACGCACTACTCCTGTCACTTGAAAAACTTTGTCTCTGTCCTTTTCATCTACATTTACAAAAACATATGAACTCAATAGCGGCACTTGGACTTTCTTCTTGCGATCTGACCATTTTTTTACCATGGTTACCAACGGACAGTATACCTCAAGTCCCATGCGCTGTAATCCGTCAGCTACTTTCTTTTCATTTCTCGGTTTGGTATAAATGACGAACCACGGCATATATTACTGATTAGCTGGCTTCATAGATAATTAATCCTTGCGCATCATCTGCATCTGTAATCCTAAATAGTACTTTACGTCTAATTTCTTTTTCAATCTTACTAACAAGCTGTTCTACATAATCTGCATTCAAATCACTCCCGACTAAAACAACTTCAATAGTCCCACTGTCAATACCTTTAGCATAATCTCCGACAATGATTACACGCTCGATTCGACCGACGCGTTCGAGAATATTTTCTACAATCGTATCCAGACCAATATGCTGTCTGACGATTTTTTGTAATACAGAAAATAAGGGATGTTTTGTATTGGCTTTGTAAATTACCTTGTTTTGGATAGATTCCTTTTCAAGATAGCCAGCTTCAAGCAAATTATTTAATTCTTTTCGAATGGAATTGGTCGATTCGTTAAGTTCTTCTGCCAGTCCTCTCAAATAGCCATTATTGGCCACATTTATGAAGAATTTGACTAATATGCGAAGTCTTGTTTTTGAAGTTATTAACGATTCAAGCATGAATAATTTGATGAAATAACGAGTAACAAAAGTACTCGTTTTTTATTAAAAATCATTACAGAATCGTAAAGTTAATTTTTTCATAACAAAAACCAACTAAATCTCTCAATACTCTCAAAATTAGCACATCAAAGTAGAAGCTATTTCGGGTATTTCTAGCTCGATCGACCCACGGCACTGAATGTAAATCCGATGGCCTTCATTTTGCTTGCATCAAGAATATTTCGTCCATCAAAAATGAACGCCGGTTTCTGCATCGCATCATAGATTCTTTGCCAGTCGTATGATTTGAACTCGTCCCATTCGGTGAGAATTGCAATTGCATGGGAACCTTTACAAGCCTCGTATGGATCGTCATTTGAATTAATAGATTGACTTATCGTTTCCGGATCAATAGTAGATAAATTAGTTAAGTCTAGAAGGATCTGTTTTTCGTCTACTTTTGGATCGAAAACCGCAATTTTTGCCTGTTCTTGTATAAGATATTCAGCTACGTTAATAGCTGCTGATTCTCTGGTATCATTGGTGTCTTTTTTAAAGGCCCAGCCTAAAAAGGCGATCTTCTTCCCAGAAACCGTGTTATAGAGTGTTTGCACAATATTGCTTGCAAATCTTCTTTTTTGATGATCATTCATTATTACGACTTGCTCCCAATAGTCAGCAACTTCATTTAATCCGTAGGATTTTGCGATGTATACCAAATTAAGTATATCCTTTTGAAAGCAAGAGCCTCCAAAACCAACTGATGACTTTAGAAATTTGGGGCCAATTCTGCTGTCCATTCCGATTGCTTTAGCGACTTCATCAACGTTAGCTTCTGTTTTTTCGCATAATTCAGAAATTGCATTGATAGAGGAAACACGTTGTGCCAGGAATGCGTTGGCGGTTAATTTTGATAATTCAGAAGACCACAGATTGGTTGTCAAAATATGCTCTCTCGGAACCCAATTAGCATATACTTCCACTAGAGCTTCTATAGCTTTCTGTCCTTCCGGTGAATTGATACCTCCAATAAGTACCCGATCCGGTTTTTGCAAATCTTGAACTGCGGTACCTTCGGCTAAGAACTCCGGATTGGAAAGAATTTGAAATTGTACTCCACTACCTGTATTGTCGAGTATGCTCTTAACGGCTTCAGCAGTCCTCACAGGCAATGTAGATTTTTCGACTACAATTTTGTTGCTTTTGGAAACGCGTGCAATTTGTCTGGCACAAAGCTCAATGTACTTTAAATCAGCTGCCATCCCTTTTCCAATACCATAAGTTTTTGTGGGTGTATTAACCGAAATAAAAATCATTTCCGATTCTTCAATAGCTTTGTCTACTTCCGTTGAAAAAAATAAATTTCTTCCGCGTGCTTCTGCCACTAATTCGCTCAATCCAGGCTCATAAATTGGAATCTTCTTGACATCAGGATCATTCCACGCAGCGATGCGAGCTTCATTCAAATCGACAACAGTGACTTTAATATGAGGACATTTTTGGGCAATAATCGCCATGGTTGGACCTCCAACATAGCCTGCACCAATACAACAAATCGAATTTATTTTCATTCTTACCAATTATTATCTATACGTTACAATGAGCCATCTGCCTTGTCTCCGAGAATACCTTTTACGTCATAAAGGACCGAGACATTATTTCTTATACCATCAAAATCAAGATTTGAAAAGGCATCGTGAGAAACACCCAACACAACTGCATCAAATTTATTATTAGGGAGCGTAGTGTAAGTGTCTAATTTATATTCATGTTTGACTTCTTCGGGATTTGCCCACGGATCGAAAATGCTAACCTGGATACCATAATCTTTCAAAGCAGAAATGACATCTACAATTTTAGTATTGCGAACATCCGGACAATTCTCTTTGAACGTAATGCCCAACATCAACAAATGCGCACCATTAACCACCACACCTTTTTTGATCATGAGTTTCACGACTTGCGACGCCACGTAGTCACCCATACTGTCATTCAATCTTCTTCCTGCTAAAATAATTTCCGGGTGATACCCCATTTCTTGTGCTTTCTGAGCCAAATAGTATGGATCAACCCCAATGCAGTGACCACCGACTAAACCCGGTTTGAAAGGAAGAAAATTCCATTTTGTACCAGCTGCTTCCAAGACAGCGTGCGTATCTATGTTTAGAATATTAAATATCTTAGAAAGTTCGTTTACAAATGCGATATTGATATCCCGCTGCGAGTTTTCTATGACTTTCGCTGCCTCTGCTACTTTTATGGTTGGCGCCAAATGTGTTCCGGCTGTGATGCCCGATTTGTACAGTTCAT
>CANHBE010000140.1 GCA_947458575.1 Flavobacteriaceae bacterium
AAATCTTCGGGTTTTGGATCTTCCGCCAATTGTGCTTCCTCAAAATCAGCTTTGACTTTTATAATGGCGTCTTGTTCTATTTTTGAAATTTCATCTTTAGTAAATCCAGCGTCTAACAATTGCTGTTGCAAAACTGGATACGGATCTCTCGACTTCGCTTCGTCCAAATCATCACGATACCATTCCATTCGAACACCAGAAGTATGGTGGTTTAACAACGGGACTTTCGCATGCACTAAAAATGGGCGACGTTCTTTTCGAATGGTTTCCAACACGTTTTGAATTGCCAAATAGCTTTCGGTGAAGTTTGCACCGTCGATTGAAATAGCTTCAATACCATGAAATCCTTTCGCATACTCAAATGCATTTTGAGCCCGCGTTTCCTTCGCATTCGCAGAAATATCCCAGCCGTTGTCTTGCACCAAATATAAAATTGGCAATTGCTTTAAAGCCGCCATTTGAAATGCTTCGGCTACTTCGCCTTCAGTAACAGACGCGTCGCCTAAGGAACAAACGACAATGGGTTTCTGTTGATTTATATCTTCAATGCCAATATTTTCCTGATACCAAAATCCCATCGCCGCGCCGGTTGCCGGAATCGCTTGCATGCCCGTTGCTGAGGATTGATGCGGAATCTTAGGCTTGTCAGCATCGCGCAAACTCGGATGGCAATAATAGGTTCTGCCGCCCGAAAACGGATCGTCGCGTTTGGCCATCAGTTGCAGCATCAAGTCATACGGACGCATGCCAATCCCCAACAACATCGAATCGTCTCGATAATACGGAAAGGCGTAATCCTGTGGGAGCAACTGCATTGCCACGGCTATTTGAATCGCTTCATGTCCGCGTGAAGTTGCATGCACATACTTGGAAACAATTTTAAAGTTCTCCTCATACAGCTCCGTCATCGCCTTCGCGGTCGCCATGGTGGCAAATGCTTTTTCTAAAATAATTTTGTTCAATGTCTTTTCTACTAATTCCATCTTGTTGTTTTTGGGCAGCTTATCCCGCTATCCGTTGCAATCTTTTTTCACTGCTATCGGGGCTGCGCATCCCATTCCAATTCAAACTAACGTGGCTGCGTCGCATAGCTTTCCACAGGAACAATCCATCCGAAAGGATCTGCTATGCGTTGTGTTTTCAAATCGTTGAATGTATTTTTTATCTCCTCTCCAATTGGGTTTCCTTCCGGCAATGCAATCGCAAAATCGCCATTGCCAATTTCTTCCACCAAAGCAATTCCCACTGCGGTTCCAACACCAAATGCTTCTTCCAACGTATTGTTTTTCGATGCCTCTTTGATTTCGCTCATCGTAATCGGACGTTCGGTAACCTCAAATCCTTTTGCGCGTAGCATATCTATTACACTTAATCTCGTAATTCCGGAAAGAATCGATCCGCTCAAATCGGGCGTAATTAATTTCCCTCCAATCTTGAAGAAAATATTCATCGTTCCCACTTCTTGAATGTATTCAAAATCTTGAGCATCTAACCATAACACTTGATCGTAACCTTTGGCTTTGGCATATTCGGTTGGGCGAATTGCACCTGCGTAATTACCCGCTGCTTTTGCTTCCCCTGTACCACCATTTACCGCCCGAACATATTTGGTTTCTGCATACAACTTTATTCTTCTGTTAAAGAAAGGTCCGGCAGGTGACGCCATGATAATAAACTTAAAGCTCGTTGCTGCACGCATGCCGATAAAAGCTTCATCTGCATACATAAACGGTCTTAAATACAATGAACTTCCTTCTTGTGTTGGCACCCAATTTTTTTCTAAAGCCACCAATTGCTTCAATCCTTCCACAAACAAGTCTTCGGGGAAATTTGGCATTCCCATACGATCAGCGCTGACATTCATTCGCTTGGCGTTTTTATCCGGACGAAATAACAAGGGTGTATTGTTTTTGCCCATCGTCGCTTTTAATCCTTCGAAAATTGCTTGTCCGTAATGCAATGCCATTGCAGCCGGATGCGTTGGAATCATTTCTAAAGGTTCGATTCTTGGGTTGACCCACGCGCCGTTCTCATATTCACAAATAAACATGTGGTCGGTAAACGCGATTCCCATTGGAACGTTGTTGATATCAACTTGAGCTACTTTAGATACTAAGGCTGGAGTTACTTTTATGTTGTAAGACATAAGCTAAAATTTTATAGTGTTGTATTGTGGTCAAATTGTTCTAAATAATCGCCGACTTTTCGCAGGAATGAACCGCCTAAAAAACCGTCTACGACGCGATGGTCAAAAGAAAGTGAGAGATACATCATGCTGCGAATCGCGATCTCATCGCCTTTTTCGGTAGTGATCACTTCCGGTCTTTTTTTGATAATCCCAAAGGCTAAAATCGCAACTTCTGGTTGATTGATAATCGGTGTTCCCATCAGACTTCCGAAAGTGCCCACATTAGAAATGGTAAACGTGCTTCCTTGAATTTCCTCAGGTTTGAGTTTGTTGTTTCGAGAACTTTCGGCCAAATGGTTGACGGTTTTCGCCAATTCAAATAAGCTTTTATCGTTGGCATTTTTTACCACCGGAACAATTAAGTTTCCTGATGGCAAAGCGGTTGCCATTCCGATATTGACATCGCTGTGAACGATAATATTCTTGTCATCAACCGAAACATTAATCAATGGGAAATCTTGAATTCCTTTGGCTACAGCGTCCACGAAAATCGGCATAAAGGTTAGTTTCTCGTTGTATTTCTTTTGAAACTCGTCTTTGTATTTGTTTCTCCATTCTACCAAATTCGTCACATCAACTTCAATGTAAGAGGTCACATGTGGCGACGTTTGTTTCGAATAAACCATGTGATCCGCAATCATTTTCCGCATACGATCCATTTCGATGATGCGGTCTTTGCCTTCGATGAAATTGATTTTTGGTTTTGGGAAGGAAGTTGTCGGTTGTTGGTTGTTGGTTGTCGGTATGCTTTGTATGGGATATTTCCTGTTTTTTAGATAATTGAAAACATCGCTTTTTTGAATTCGTCCGTCGGTTCCGGAACCTGAAATAGTTTGAAGTTCTTCGATCGATAAATTTTCTTTTTGCGCAATACTTATGATCAGTGGACTAAGGAAATTGTCGGTTGATAGTTGTCGGTTCTTGGCTATCGGTTGTCGATTGTCGATTGGTGGCTGTGTGTTTTCGGTCTTCGCTCGTGGTTCTTTCTTCTCAGTCACCTCTTCCGTTTTTCCGATTATTATTTTCTTTCCGGCAACTTTACCATCTGTTTCGATTAATGCCAAAACTTCGCCAACTGCCACAACAGCATTTTTTCCAAAACGGATTTCGGTAATCGTTCCAGAAAATGTCGATGGAATTTCGCTGTCTACTTTGTCGGTAGCAACTTCCAGCAAAGTTTCCTCTGCTTCTACAAAATCACCGATTTTCTTAGACCAATTGATGATGGTAGCTTCTGAAATACTTTCGCCCATTTTAGGCATTTTGAATTCTACTATTGGCATTGTATTTTATTTTTTTCTGAATGCTGAAAATGTTTTATAAAACGCTTCTTGTGTTGGCCTGTTGGCTGGAATTTCTCTTAATGGCTCAACGGCTCTTAAAGATTCGTAACAATCCTGAGGCAACTGCTGGTATAAAGCAGTTCCTTTGGTCTTCCAGTCGATCATCTCATCAGAAATATTTTTTACAATTACCGCTGGATTACCGACGACCATTTTGCGATTGGGAATTTTCATTCCTGCTTTGACAAAACTTAATGCCCCGATTATACATTCATCGCCAACTTCTGCATCATCCATAATTACAGCGTTCATCCCGACAAGACTATTAGCGCCGATATTGGCGCCGTGTATAATCGCGCCGTGACCAATGTGTGCTCCGGCTTTCAACACCATCGATTTTCCTGGAAACATATGAATGGTGCAATTCTCTTGCACATTGCAACCGTCTTCAATGATGATCTCTCCCCAATCGCCGCGAATCGCAGCACCCGGACCGACATAAACGTCTTTTCCGATAATCACGTTGCCAGTTACCGCCGCTTGTGGGTGGATAAAACTACTTTCGTGGATGACGGGAATAAACCCTTTGAATTCGTAGATCATGATTATTATATGTTGTAAGTTGTAAGTTTTTAACGTAGAACTTACAACCTACAACATTTAAACTTTAAACTTTAAACTTCTTCAACGTTTCTTTTGTAAAATCCGATAACACCAAGCGTCCACTAATCGCGGCTCTTTCTGCCAAAAGATTATCCCAATCGTCGGTTCCTCTCCAAAATATCTTTTTCATTTCGACCATTGCTTCTGAATTGTAGGTGCAAAGATGTTGGGCAAACTTCATAACTGCGTCGTCTAGTTCGTCGATATCTGAATAAACATTTGCGAATAATCCTTTGCTTCTCGCCCATTCTGCGTCGTAAAATGTATTGGCATCAATGGCGATTTGGGACATGGCTGAAAGTCCCATTTTTCTTTCGATGGCAGGTGAAACGACAAACGGACCGATCCCGACATTGAGTTCACTCAGTTTTATCGAAGCGAATTGCGTTGCCATGCAATAATCCGTAGAAGCTGCGATTCCGACGCCGCCGCCAACTGTTTTCCCTTGAATACGCCCGATGATAAACTTCGGGCATTTGCGCATCGCATTGATGACATTCGCAAATCCGGAGAAGAATACTTTTCCGGTCTCAGCATCATTGATAGCGATGAGTTCTTTGAAACTCGCTCCGGCGCAAAAAGTTCGGTCGCCGCCGCTTTGAAGAATGATAACTTTGATGTTGTCGTTATTGCCAGCTTCGGTGATGGTGTCGGCTAATTTTTTTAATACATCGCTGGGTAAGGAGTTTTGTTCCGGATGAAAAAACTCGATGGTGGCGATGTTGTTTTGTATGTCTTGTTTTACGTATGCGTCCATTTGGTTGTCGGTTGTCGGTTGTCAGTTGTCGGTTGGTGCCGATAAAGTTCAACCTTTATTTATTGTTTATAATTTGTCATATGCCCTAGCCCCGATTGCTTCGCCAGTTCGCTTCGCTCGTGTGTAGTGAAAATCCTTTTAATTTTTCTCTTTAAAAAAATAAAAGATTGCAACGAATAGCGGGACCCAAGCTCCTATAAGAGCGAACTGGCGTAAGCAAATAGCTCCTTCCCTCGACTGCGCTCGGGATGACATTATAAAATTCCAAATTGCTCAAAATGATGATTCAAATGTTTTCGTTCTAAAAGATACCATTCATAGCGATTCATTTCACCGAAAACGGCATTCTTCAATAGGCTTTCTGGATGTTCTTTGTGATGGGCGATATAGGCCAATCTGGCTTCGAGCATTTTTTGTTTGGCTGTGTTTAAATCTGCATGATTTAGTGTATTAATTTTCGCTTTTTCTGCTAAAGGGAAATCAAAATTCTGAGGCATTTTGTTATAATCATAAAGCGTGTTGTGCACTTTATCTAGAATCTTTTCGGGCGTTGAGATTTCGAAATCTTGAATTTCTCCGGACGCAATTCGATAGCCGTATTCTAAATGCTCGACCATGCCTTGTGCGGACAAATTCCCCCATTTTGGTTGCGAATTTTCGTTCAGTTTATGCAAACATTCCTCAATTTTCGCTTCGGTCATTTCGACAAAAACTTCTTGTTTTTTCTGCACCATCGTAAGGATCGTTGCCACGGCTACCAATTCGTCTGACACATCGAAAACCTCAACAAACCATTTGACAATACCGCTTGGATGTTCGGCAGATGCGACATCACGATCTACTTTTTGTTTACAAGTCAAACGCACGTATACCGTATCGTTGTGGTAAATCGGGCGTAAGAATCGACATTCTTCTAAACCGTAATTTGCGGCAACTGGACCTTTGTTAGGATAAACAAACAAACCTGCGGCGGCGGCTAAAATAAAGTAACCGTGGGCTGTTCGTTTTTTGAAAATACTTCCGTCTAAGGACGTGATATCGGTATGGGCGTAGAAATGATCCCAGGTCAAATTCGCAAAATTGATAATGTCGGTGTCCGTAACCGTTCTGTTGTGTGTTCGCAACGACATACCCGGTTGGATATCTTCCCAATGGTATTGGAAAGGATGTTGCGAAATTTCTTTGTATTTGGAGTTGGGTTGATAGATTCCCGTGATTTCTGTTAATGTCGTTGGTGAACCTTGAACAGCGCAACGTTGCATATAATGTTTGATCCCGCGAACACCGCCCATTTCTTCTCCACCGCCCGCGCGACCGGGACCACCGTGAACCAATAATGGTAAGGGTGAACCGTGTCCAGTGCTTTGCTTTGCGTTTTCGCGATTGAGGACTAAAATTCTTCCGTGATGTGAGGCAGCGTTGATGACGTAATCCTTTGCCAATTCATCGCTATTGGTTACGATAGACGACACTAAAGAACCTTTTCCCATTTGGGCAAGTTCTACTGCTTCGTCTATGGTTTTGTATGGCATTAGGGTCGAAACTGGTCCAAATGCTTCGATTTCGTGAACAGCGGTATTTTGGAATGGTTGGTCTTCACGAAGTACTATTGGACTCACGAATGCGCCTTTTTCGCTAGCGCCGATGAGGTTGATTTTTTCCAAATCGCCGTAGACCAATTTTGCGGATTTTGACAATTCGCCAATTCTATTTTTTAAAACTTCCACTTGATCTTTGCTGACTAGAGCGCCCATGCGGACTTCTTTCAATCTTGGATCGCCAATAGTGACTTTATCCAGTGCTTTCCCGAGTGCTATTTGAACGTCATCCATAAGATTTTCTGGAACAATCATCCGTCTGATGGCGGTACATTTTTGACCACATTTAACGGTGATTTCGCTTCTCGCTTGATTGATGAACAAGTCGAATTCTGGTGTTCCTGGAACGGCATCTGCTCCCAAAATAGAGGCGTTTAAAGAATCGGCTTCCATGGTAAATGGAACCGCTTCTTGAATAATTCTAGGATGGGATTTTAGTAAACGTCCTGTGGCAGCGGAACCTGTAAACGTAATGACATCTTGGCTTTCAACCGTGTCGAATAT
>CANHBE010000141.1 GCA_947458575.1 Flavobacteriaceae bacterium
AACCACTTTTTTCATCGTTTCCAATACTTACAACATTAATTTTTTGCGGTTTGGAAATACTAAAGTACAGCGTGTTGTCGTATGTTAAACTATTGTCTGTGATTGTCGCATAACCATTAAATTCCTCTTTTGCGATGTTGAACTTGACGGTTTTCTCCTTAGATTCCATGCTAAAAATGGTTTTCGCAACCAATTTATCTTTACTGTAAAGGGCTAAGGGAAACTCCTTTTTGTCTTCACCGTAAGATTTCAATTGGATGTTAATTTCATAAAAGCTATCTGTGCTTTGTCCAATGAAAACGCTGTCAATAGATACGTTGTTGACTTGTTCAACAGTAGGAACTACAAACATGGTATTCCAGTTTTTGTCGATTCCTAACAATTGCTTTGATTTTAGTCCATGACCATCCGTGACGAAAACCACGTCTTTATTCGCATGATTTGGCTGCGACTTAATTTTGGCCAACACACTTTCAGGCTGAAATGGTAAGGCGCTATAAGGCAGATTCTGTAGTTCTCTTCGAATCGATTTGATATCGGTATTCCAAAAGGTTTCAGTATTGGTGATCAGAGAGAATTGCTGCTCTTCCGGCACATGTTCTAAAAGATCTTCTATAGCTCTCTTCAATAACGGACCTTTTTGTCCCTTCGCCTGCATGCTATACGAATTGTCTAAAACAATAAACAATTCATTCGTACTACTTTTACTGTCTTTAGCGGGAAAGAATGGTTGTGCAAATGCCATCACTACTGCGGCCAAAAGGAGTAATCTAGTCGCTAACAGCAACCACTTTTTTATTTGGGAACTCTTCCGAGTTTGGATAGAAATTTCTTTGAGAAACCGAACGTTAGTAAAGAATTCCTTTTTAAAGCGCCGCAATTGAAACAAGTGAACTAAAATTGGGATGAGCAGTAAAAAAAGGAAGTATAGTATTTCCGGATGTTTAAATTGCATACTGAATGTAGTTTGTCAAAAATAATAATCAATTGTCATTATTGCATTTTCAACTGCTAATTATTTTTTGTCTTTTCTTTTCTTCGCTCTGGTCTTCAACATGTTTCTATTGACAGATCCTGATGTTTTCTTTTTCGTTTTTGATGGACCACCTAAATTGACTTTAGTGTTTTTCTTTGCTTTTTCATGAAAAGCGCCATCTCCCTCAAGTTTGGGTTTTTTGAGCAAAAATTTAATCGGTTGTTTATCTTTTTCCGGTCCGATTAACTTTTTTGAAATTTCTACAGCTTCCGGAAAATTTAACTGTTGCATTTCCAGATTCATGAGTACTTCAGCTTCCAATTTGTACTCTTCTTCACGGGCAGTATAGAAACTGATTGAAGTACCGGTTGCGTCAGCACGCCCTGTTCTTCCTATCCGATGCATATATAATTCGGGTAGCTCTGGCATTTCAAAGTTGATAACATGCGTAATATCTGAAATGTCAAGTCCACGTGCCATAATATCCGTCGTAATGATACCGCGCAGTTCGCCACGTTGGAAAGACGCCATTGTGTTGAGGCGATAGTTTTGTGATTTATTGGAATGAATGACACCAAATTGCTCAATAAAATCCTCTTCCATTCGTTCGTGCAGCATATCTGCAATTTTCTTGTTGTTGACAAAAATCAGGACACGAGACATTGCGATATTCTCCGAAAGAAGGTGTTTAAGCAAATTTATTTTTGTGTTGAAATTCTCCACGCTGTAAACCAGTTGTGTGATGTTATTCAGCGGTGTGCCGGATGCCGCTAAACTGACTTCCTCCGGATAATCAAAAAAATCATTAAGCACAGCATCAACTTCGTCTGTCATTGTCGCAGAAAATAGAATATTCTGACGTTTGGGTTTCATCATAGCTAGAATGGAAGTGAGCTGTGGCCGAAATCCCATATTGAGCATTTCATCAAATTCGTCAATAACCAGTTTCGATGTTTCATCAAACCGCAACACGTTATCTAAAGCCAAATCCATAGTTCTTCCCGGTGTTCCGACCAATATATCTATACCTTGATAGACTGCAGTTTTTTGCGTATTTATGTTCACTCCTCCGTAAATTCCAAGAGTGCGTACGGACATATATTTCGTTAGTTTCTCAACTTCATCAACTACTTGAACAACCAATTCGCGAGTTGGTACGAGAATAACAATTTTTGGTGTATGTGTCGGAGTAAATTTATATAATTTGAGCAATGGCAGTAAGTAAGCAAAGGTCTTTCCTGTACCAGTTTGAGCAATTCCCATCATATCTCGTCCGGACATAATTACAGAAAAGGACTTTTCTTGTATGGGTGTTGGAGTGGAAAACCCCAATTCATCTATGGCTTTTTGGACAGATTTAGGAAGATTGAATTGTTCAAAAGTGCTCATTGGGCTAAAATTTCCGCAAATGTAAGCTTTTTAGAGCAGCAACAGCACTTTACAACTGGGCACTTTTCCCGGAAATTAAGAACCGGACTGTATGTTCGTTTTCATATACTGATAGACCGAGCCTGAAATATCTTTAATGACTACGGGAAGTTGACTGTGATCTTTACCGCCGACCATCACGGTGATTACATACGGATTTCCTTCTAGATAGATGATTGCCGATTCGCTTAATTGCTTTTCATCTGCTTTTCCTGCCTCGCCAAATTTATGAGCTAATGTTTGATTGGCAGGAAGACCTGCTTTTATTCCTAGTTTGAATTGACTTGTGCTCAATAGTTTTGCTGCAATTTCAGACGAATTGTGATTCAGATAAGATCCACTATACAAACCACGCATGAATACCGAAAACTCTCTCACTGAGATCGGGTAGTTGGAAGACTGCCAGTCAGGAAGTTCAAGTCCAAGGTCAGTAAAGACTTTTCCGAATATTTCTTTGTCAACGTTTTGATTGAGTAAAGCGGTAGCTTGATTGTCAGAATACTTAATCATATACTCTAGTAGTTCTCGTATCGTATATTTATTTCCGGGTTGAATACTTTTCGAATTGAAAGTAGTTTGCCGGCCGATTTGGTTCACATGATCATAAGCGATTACCTTATCTAAAGTTCCGGGCTTGAGTTCATTCATTTTCAAAAATGCAATCAACTCAGGCACTTTCATTAACGAACCTGGCATAAATTTTTCGTTCTCATTTAAACCTGTCCAGCCATTGCTATTAAATTCCTTCAAATAAAACGAAGCGGAACTCAGCACGCCAATTTTCTTGTAATTTTCAATGATGGTCGCGACGTTTTGTTTGATTCCGTTGAGGTTTTCCGATGCGTATTTTTCGTCTACAAACAGTATTGGCTTGATATAACTATAACCTGATAGTCTTTTTACTTGATAATCCGTTTTGTTATTTTCTGCTGTTCTATTTTCATATTCAGCATCTTTCGTTTTTTTGATATAAAGGTAAGTCATCAAGTTCGAAGCGATCAAGGATGCCGCCATGATCAAAAGTGATTTTCTATTGCGGAGTAATCTCATTGTAAGTTAAGAATAATTGATTTTTCTTCATTAAGGCGACGCGAATTTAAGGGTATATTTTAAAATCACTGTTAATATTTGAACAATTAACAATTAAATTACCCTACTTTCTCCCTTAAGTTATTGTAAAACTTTGAAAATAAATGGAATATCTACCTCTAATCAGAAATTTTCAAAAACACCTAATCCAAAGAGTGCAAAATCATATTTTACGGGATCGATTGGGTCAAATTCACGAAGGTTGTTGTCTAATTCCAACAAGGCTTTTCCGTCGTTTTGCTTGCGATGAAGTAAACCTAATTTTCGGGCGACATTACCTGAGTGAACATCCAACGGGCATGATAATTTTGCCGTAGGAATGTCTCTCCATATTCCAAGATCGACACCTCTTTGATCGTGTCGAATCATCCATCTCAGGAACATATAAATACGGCTAATTAGTGTTGTTGAAATATTGCATGTTATAAGCAGTATATTTGCTATATAATATTTAAAATCTGTATGGGTTTAACAAAGCCAGAGCTAAAAGAATTTTTAAATGAAAAGGTGAATCAATTCAACACTGTTGACTTTATTGGAGCTGACCCAATTAGCGTACCACATCGTTATTCTCTTAAAGAAGATATTGAAATAGCCAGTTTTTTAGCATCATCAATTGCATGGGGTAATCGCAAAATGATAACCAAAAACGGTCATCGAATGATGGATTTATTGGGTGGCTCACCCTATGATTTTGTCATGTCACATCAAGAACATCAACTTGAACGGCTTGAAACATTTGTGCATCGTACTTTTAATGGTGAAGATTTTAAATATTTTATAAAAGCCCTTAAACATATTTATAGCAATCATGGTGGATTAGAATCAATTTTTATAAAGCACCAAACAGAAGATTCATTGCAACCAGCTATACATGCACTAAATAAAATTTTCTTTGAGATTGAACATCCACAGAGAACAAGAAAACACGTTGCTGACCCAATGAAAGGTAGTGTCGCAAAAAGAATTAATATGAATCTTAGATGGTTATGTCGTAAAGACAATACAGGAGTAGATTTAGGTATATGGGATATTAGTCCAGCTAAACTTTCTTGTCCGTTAGATGTACATTCTGGAAATGTAGCCAGAAAACTAGGGTTGCTGAACCGTAAAAACAATGATTTAAAAGCACTTGAAGAATTGGATAAATCACTAAGAGAACTAGACCCAATCGACCCAGTGAAATACGATTTTGCGCTATTTGGTTTGGGGATTTTTGAGGGTTTCTAACTACCGAAACACTCGGTTATATCAAACCAAAACACCCTTTGAACCTCATCCCCATCATCCAAATAATTGTGAATGGTAATCTTGTCATACTTCTTGCCATCATCGTTTATTAGCAGCGATTGCCCCACCTTTTTCCAATAGCCCTCATCCAGCATTGAGCTGATGAATTCATTCTCAAGTTGTATAAGAACATATTTGGCTTCTGAGGCGACAACTACAGCTTGGTCTTGTGATTGTCCATTGCCTCCAAATATTGGCAGGAGAACGCCTGTATTGATAAATATGTGTGTTTGAATGTCCATGATAGTTGTGTTTGATTATAAATATCTGGATGTGGAAAAAGGGTTGGTTTTTTTTTGATGAAAAAAATTTAAAAAAATTTTTGAATTTTGGCTCCAGAAAAATTTTGATGCACACCATCATGGGTGCCGTTAACGGAAGTTATTTTCCAGGGAGGCAGGGGTCGGTAACCACTCGTCGACGGCAGGAGGGACTTTAACGAATAATCAGCGTTAAGATTTGATTTTCAGACTCAATAAGATACTTTTGTTAAAAATTAACAAAAAAAAGGTTATAAAAATGAAAAACAAACTACTTCTTCTTGCAATTGGCATCGCATTGTCCGCTCAAACTCTTGTGGCGCAGGTGCCATCTTATGTTCCAACAAACGGTCTTGTTGGTTATTGGCCGTTTAGCGGCAATGCCAATGACGCCAACATAAATGCATATAATGGTATTGTTAGTGGAGCTACCTTAACAACTGATAGATTTGGAAATGATAATTCTGCTTATAATTTTGATGGTACCAATAATTACATAACCTTGCCTTCGACTGTTAACCAACAAATTACAAGTTCATATACAGTATCGCTTTGGTTTAATTCACAAACAAATGCCCTCCAATTTGATGGATATGAAATAATTGGGGATAGAGATGTTAATTCATTTGTTTACCGATATAGAATGGTTTATGGAATAAGTCAGGAAACTGAATATCCTTATAATTCCATTACTCTTGCTTCATGCACCGCAACAACTTGTGAATTTGTTTCGACAACAGCTCCTGTTTTAAATGTTTGGGATAATTATGTTATTAGTTATGATGGAAATACGGGAGTTTTTAAAGGATTTAAAAACGGAATATTAATAGGTACTCAAAACAATGCTCCTTTTATTACTGGAGCTAGACAAATCAATATAGGTCGAGTTGTGGCTCCAATTTATCCTAATGGTTTTAGCTATGTAAATGGTAAAATTGATGATATTGGTGTTTGGAATAGAGCGTTAACAACAAATGAAATAAATAATTTATACAACGCCAACCAATGCATAACCAACATTACCGTTACCGATACCCTTATCATCAACGTTGGTCAATTATCTTATAACAACCCTATTACGTATGCCAACAACATTACAATGGCTCCCAATCCTGCCAGCACCCAAATCAACATCAATTTCAACAACATAACCGATTTGAATGGTGGTACATTGAAAGTCATTAACTCATTGGGACAAGAAGTGGCATCAACGCCAATAACAACCTCAGGAACCCAAAGCATAATGCAGTTGGCAACGTGGGGCGGAGCTGGAATGTACTTTGTTCAAATCATCAACCCTCAAGGGCAGATTGTTGATATCAAGAAGATTATATTACAATAAATTAGACAATAATCAAAACATGAAAAAATTAATTACACTAGCGTTTTTAACTTCAATATTAATTGGATGTAGTAGTTCTGATGACAACTCAAGTTCCAACAATATAGTATATGATATAGAAATGACAATTAAAGTTGGAGATGTTGAAGAGAAATATGTTGACGTTTATTCATACAATGACTATGAGGTTAGTGAGTTTTCTTTTGATACACCAATTATTGCAAGTTCAAATTCTGGTGAATTTTACCTTGATAATGGCTATTTATATGGCATAAACGATTTTGGCAATTTGCATGGTTCAATAGCTGACTTATACCTTGAACTTGGTCAAAATTTAACAGTTGGACAAATTATTACTTTTGCGCCAAATAGCGGTGATGGTAGTAATGGTCCGTTTTCTTTTGATTTTGGTGGTTTTTTTGGATACGGATATTATTTTAACAATGTAAATTCTTATGGTCAAGTCAAAATAACAGGTAATCAAAACAATAAATTAGCTGGAGAGTTTACATTCAATAATATTTCTGTTTATTCATCAACTGGCACTACAGATAATGCCATAGTTACTGGTAAATTTAAAAACATGCCTATTCAATAAAT
>CANHBE010000142.1 GCA_947458575.1 Flavobacteriaceae bacterium
ATTCGAAAATCGATAAATCTCCCGAATTAATTAAAAAATTTGGAGAATATGTTCATTCGCTTAGCGGACGATATATTACAGCTGAAGATGTCGGTACTACTACAGCAGATATGGATCTAATCAGAGATATTACTCCATATGTAACTGGTATTTCAGAAGATAGAGGTGGGTCAGGAAATCCATCACCTGTTACTGCTTACGGTGTATTTATGGGAATGAAAGCAGCCGCTAAGTACCAGTTAGGCAGCGAAAATTTGGACGGGAAGTCAGTTTTGGTGCAAGGAATTGGTCATGTTGGTGAAACATTAGTTTCGTATTTGGTAAAAGAAGGTGCTCATGTTCAAATTGCAGACATCAATGAAGCTAGACTTGCCGAGGTCTCAAAAAAATACGGGGCACAGATCTTTACCGGTTCAGATTTGTTTAGTGCAGCAGTAGATATCTACGCGCCTTGTGCTTTAGGTGCAACCATTAATGATGAAACTGTTAACAAGATTAAAGCAAAAGTAATAGCCGGAGCAGCAAACAACCAGTTGGCCAATGAGCAAATTCATGGTAAGATTCTGAAAGAAAGAGGTATAGCTTACGCACCTGATTTTCTGATTAATGCAGGAGGTATTATCAATGTTTATGGTGAAATTGTTGGTTATACAAAAGACGAGGCGATGCGTAGAACAGAAAATATTTACGATACTACTTTAGAGATTTTCCGCGACTCTGAATTAAATAATATCACTACACATGCTGCAGCATTTGCCATTGCCGAAAGACGAATAGCAGATAGGGCAAAAGAAAAGGCAAAGACACTATAGCATTTGAATTATATTCCTATTTTTGCCGAGCGAAAGTACTGCTTTCGCTCTTTTTTAATTAGTAGAGTTCTTACCAAGTGCTAAACAGACGTCACATCCGAATAAAAGTAATGCAATCGATTTTTGCGATGCATCAGAATGGTTCCGATAATCTCGAAAAGGAAGAGAAATTTCTGTACTCCAGTATCGATAATATTTTAGATTTATATCTTTTGATGTTGTCAACCCTTATCGAAATTTCAAAGAAAGAAGCCTATTACATTGAGCAGGCAAAGAATAAACACCTTGCGACCGCTGCCGATAAAAATGCCAATTTGAAGTTTGTCAACAATGCTATTTTTAGTATTTTATCAAACAATCATTCTTTACTCCAGGCCATTGAAAATCGCAAAATCAACAATTGGTCTTTAAACGATGATTATATCATTTTGCTTTTGAAAGCCATCAAAGAAAGTGAAATTTACAAGAACTACTTGGAGAACACTAATTGCTCTTTTGAAGAAGACCAGCAGTTTTTGATTTCGCTGTACATGGAAGTCATCGCTTCTAATGATAAGTTCTATGAGTATCTTGAGGATTTCAAACTGACTTGGGTTGATGATATTCCGATGGTGAACACGCAAATTATCAAGCAGATCAAGATGTTGAAGTCTGAAGATGATATTAATTTCTATGTCCCTAAGCTTTATAAGGATACTGAAGATAAGGATTTTGTCTCTGAGTTATTTCGAAAGACAGTTCTAAATGAGCGTGAGTTTGCTAAAGAGTATATTGACAAGACACCCAATTGGGACACGGAACGTATTGCCGAAGTTGATACGATAATTCTAAAGATGGCTATTTGTGAGCTTCTTAAGTTTCCTTCAATTCCTGCAAAAGTGACCATCAATGAGTATTTGGAAATTGCAAAAGAATATTCCACTCCAAAGAGCAGTATTTTTATTAATGGTATTTTAGATAATCTGGTGAAAGAATTTAGAGCCGGAAATAGATTGAACAAGTCCGGTCGTGGCTTAATGGAATAAACTTAAACACTTATTTATACAAATTCTAATATTATGGAACAAATACAACAATTTTTACCGTTCATTCTCATGTTTGTGGTAATCTATTTTTTTATGATCAGACCGCAACAAAAAAGAGCGAAGCAGGAAAAGCAATTTGAACAAAATTTAAAAGTGGGTGATAAGATTGTCACCAAAAGTGGTATTCACGGTAAGATTGCCGAATTGGGAGAAACTACGGTAGTAATTGAAACGATGGCAGGGAAACTTAAAATGGAACGCTCAGCAATTTCGATGGAAATGAGTTCTGCTTTGGCAAACAAATAAGAATTTTGAACAACAAAATAAAAAAGCCTCCTAATTGGAGGTTTTTTGTTGAACTGTCATTTCAATAGTACGTTTCACTTTCACAGAGAGCAGTTTAAACAAGCAATTGTTCTTTATTCAAAGTTTTTGTGTGTGCATCATGCAAATTTTCACAAGCTTTCTCTACTAATCGTTCGCTACCTTGAAATGATTACTTCTTCTTTTTATTTGATTTCTTGTGTTGCTTCTTGTCTTTCAGGGAAAAGTCGGTAGATGCAGTCAATTCTGCAATTCGAATAATCACATCCACAGCTTTTTGTATACTTTCCACAGGAACATACTCGTACTTACCGTGAAAATTATGACCGCCTGCAAAAATGTTCGGACATGGCAACCCCATATACGACAATCTGCAGCCGTCAGTACCGCCACGAATTGGTTTGATGATTGGCTTAATTCCGAGATCTTTCATTGCTCTTTCGGCTAAATCTACAATAAACATAACCGGAACGACTTTCTCTTTCATGTTGTAATACTGATCTTTCACTTCACAGATTACAATTTCTTCACCAAATTGCTTTGCGAATTTCTTGTTTAATTTTTTTGTAATCGCGTGTATGAGCTCTTTACGCTTTTTGAATTTCTTCAGATCGTGATCGCGAATGATAATTTCAAGAACTGTTTCTTCAATTGTTCCGTTTAGCTGATGCACATGAAAGAAACCTTCATATCCTTTCGTTTCTTGAGGAATTTCTGATTTGGGCAAGGCATTGATAAAGTCATTGGCAATAAGCATAGAATTGATCATTTTTCCTTTGGCGTATCCGGGATGAACGCTCTTTCCCTTGCAAATTATTTTTGCACTTGCAGCATTAAAATTCTCATATTCCAACTCACCAATTTGACTGCCATCCATAGTATATGCCCAATCAGCTCCGAATTTCTGTATATCAAATAAGTCGGCGCCCCGGCCAATTTCCTCATCTGGTGTGAATCCAACTCTAATCTTCCCATGTTGTATTTCTGGGTGCTTAACCAAATATTCCATTGCAGAAACTATTTCTGTCAGCCCAGCTTTATCATCTGCACCTAACAAAGTTAGCCCGTTTGTAGTGATGATGGTTTGACCTTTATATTGCAACAGATCTTTGAAATACTTAGGCGACAGAATGATGTTCTCCTTTGCATTAAGCACAATGTCTTTACCGTCATAGTTTTCAATAATCTGAGGTTTTACATTGGCTCCCGTGAAGTCAGGAGTGGTATCATAGTGGGAGATAAATCCAATGGTGGGAACATCATGCTGGACATTGCTCTCTAACGTTCCCATGACATAGCCATTATTGTCAATTGTCACATCAGTTAAACCAATCGCAGTGAGTTCTTCAACCAATTGCATAGCAAGAATCAGTTGCTTTTTTGTTGAAGGTGTTGATTTAGAATTCGGATCGGACTCTGTATCGATAGTAACGTAACTTATAAAACGGTCTATGAGGTGTTGCATAAAAATGAAAGATTGTGGTTTTAAATTGTAAATATACAAATCCTTGCAATTGTAAACTACGGAATAATAAAATCTCTCACTAAGTAATCAATCAGCATAATATTTTATCGACGAACGTCATGCCTCATGTTATTTAAAGAGTTTTTTATCTATTCAACGATTTTATGTAAATGTTGAGATTTTTGTTTTTATGTTTGGGTGATAAAACTAATAGGTTTCTTTACTATGAAGACTGACAAGACTCACAGCACGCTGTATCGATTGGAGTATTTTGAGGGATATAAATGCGGACTTGATCCAACGATTACAATCAATAGAAAGAAACATAATGATGCTTTTACCACCGGTTTTATGCTTGGTAGACTTGAATTTGAAAGCATGAATGGTTCAATTAGCAATGGTGCGCCAAGACGTATTGTGACTACAAAAGTTTTGGAAGATTTTCAGCTTGCCGGAATGCTTGGTCTTAGTATTGATATCTTGGATTACACACCATATCAATTACATATTATTTTACAATGGTATCAAAGTGGAATTGAACAGTATGAACCTGAACAAAGTAGCTACCTCATCGACTTACTAGAGCAAAACGGAATTGAAATGGGATAGTTTTTTTGAGGTAATACTATACACAAAATCAACTTCTTGTCAAATTGATAGATTTCATTCCCTTTTATCTGAAAAGCCATGTACGACAATACAGATAAAGGTTTGGAAACAACTTTAGCAGCTCATATCTTATTCTACTAAAGGTATTTGACTTTAACCGCTTGGTTGTCCGTATTTGAGATTGTAAATGTAATTCTCTTACAACTTCGGGAGCTATATTGTAGATTTTTAAATCATATTTCAATGGCAGTTGTAGCGTGCAATCAATTGGCATAGTGATAATTACGAAATCATTTTTAATGGTGTTTTTAAGAAATTTTTTGACACCTTCTCGGCTCCATATCGCAGCCATAGTCGTTATTGCTACTGTACCGCCATATAGCGAATAAGTTGAATCAATTTCTTTTACTTTGATTAGTTTTTTTCTCCCATAAGGAGCCAACTTCAAGACATCCCATTGGTTTTTCTTGGGTAACATTGGAAACTGATTCATTGCTTTTTTGACAATTGCATCAAAATCCTCTAATAATTGCGCATCATCTTCAAGAATGATTGCAAAATCATTATTCGTTTGCAGAAAGTGTTTTTTTACTTTGATATGGCTAAGAAAACATGCAATTTCTACCTCTATAATTGGTCTTTTGTATTGGCAATTAACTTTGTGATTGATGGAGTTGACAGAAGCAGCGTCAACTGCTGAGATAAATTGAAATGGAATATTCGTTTTGAGCAACTCCTTTTCCATTGCTGCTCTTCGGTCTACCGATCTATCTAAATTGATGATGTAAATTATGGCCTTTAAACCAGCAGATTTAGTGTGGTTTGCTTCTCGATCTTGCAATTCCATAGTTTGTTTTGTTTTACGTTAGTTTCAACTATTTATTTTCTAAGATATCGTTTATTATTTTTAAATGGTGTTCGGTATGAATTTCTAGAAACGTGATGGTTTTATTCAATTTCAAATTTCCAAAAAAGGGATGATTAAAATATTGAACTGGGTTAATATTTTGCAATTCTTGAATGAGGAGCTTGGCATATTCTAAACGCTCTTTCAAAGACTCTTCACTGTAAGTTTTAGGAACGACTACCTGGGGCGATTTAGCTCGACCTCGTGGAATTTTTTTCATGTAAAGCACTAAAATCCGAGGCAATTTAAAACTCCATTTATAGTGTTTCGGATTTGATTTTTTTACACTTTCGATGACCAAAGAAATGGTCAATAAAATATGCTCTATATGCCAACCAACATTTGATTTTGAAACTTTGTCATTATAAGCTTCTTGATTAGCAATTTTTGCGGCAAGTATATTTAAATGTTCTTCAAGTTTATTCATTTTGTGAGTTGTCATTTTGCTTAAAATCAGGTCAGTTTTTTGTTTCTGCGAGTCAGGTACTTCTTTAGGCACGAATTAAAGGGAAAGGTATTGTACTCAATTTAGCACAAAAGAATCAATATTTCAATTTAGATGAAGAGTCAGAAAAACCCCTCATAATTGATTTTGTATTGTTGCTATTTTCGATTTCTTTATAAGTTAGTTCATATATTGCTCCTGCACTTCCCTCAAAGTCAAAGTTCTCCTTAAAGGTCATACCTAATTTTTCAAGCACTTTTATACAGCCAATATTTTCTTTCATTGCTCGACCCACTATTTTTTCAATCTTAATTTTTTCAAAACCAAAATCGATACATTTTTTTGCAGTTTCAGTTGCGAATCCTTTATTCCAGTAGTGTCTGTCAAATCTAAATCCAATATCATATTCATTTTTGTCTTGGCTATATTTTAGTCCACACCAACCAATAAATTGTAAAGTCACTTTGTCGAGAACAGCAAATCGCCCAACGCCATATTTTTCATATTGGTCGTAGTCATTTAAAAAATCAACAACAGCTTGTAAATTATCAAAAGGCTTATCTCCTGTGTATCTGAGAACTTCTTCGTCATTATTTAAACCATAGAAGTCATTTGCGTCTTCGATAGTCAGTCTTCGCATTATTGTTCTTTTCGTTTCTAAATTTTCAAACTCGTTCATATCAATGTCATTTCCTAAAATACGTTGACCGTTTTAGGTTATTAATTGAATCAAATTTACAGAAATAAAAGATATGTTTGAAGCTGCTTTTTTCGCATAGGATTTATAAGGTTGTTTATCGGTTTCTAGCTATGCGACTACGCGGAATTAGCGAACCGAGTTTTCTCCGCTAAATATAGAATTTCTTCGTGAAAAATAGGCGAGAAGTTAGGAAAAAACCGCGTTGCTCTCGTAGGTAGGGTTAGCAGTAGGCCAAATCATTTAGTACGCTTTATCTTTGCTGGATTTTGTCTAGAATCGAACACATCAGCAATTTTGATAAACTTTACCTTTGTATCTATCGAATAGATTATTTTATAACTTATACAAACTAAATAACGATATTCATTTTCTCGATCTAAAAGCAATTCTTCACGTTGACTGATTTCTGGATTTGAAAGTAGTTTGTTGGGCTCTTCAATAATTTTTTGAATAAGATTTTTAGCTACACGAATACTTGCAAATTCTGAATAATATTGTAGTGTCCTAAAATACGTTGACCGTTTTAGGTTATTAATTGAATCAAATTTACAGAAATAATAGATATGTTTTAAGCTGCTTTTTTCGCATAGGATTTATAAGGTTGTTTATCATATTGTTTGTGTACTATTTGCGGTGTTTTTAAA
>CANHBE010000143.1 GCA_947458575.1 Flavobacteriaceae bacterium
GGTACTTCAGCGGTAGGAATCAAGTACAAATCATCAAGTCCGACATGATACATTTGTCCTTCTTTATCCGGTAATTGACCTGTTCCGTATCCTGAAGCTTCGTTTACTAAATGTGGAACCTGATATTCTTTGTAGCCTGCTTGTGTGTTTTTGTCTAAAAAATAGGAAATCAATGCACGCTGCAGACTTGCCCCTTTCCCTTTGTATACTGGGAAACCCGCACCTGTAATCTTCACCCCAAGTTCAAAATCGATAATATCATATTTCTTCACAAGTTCCCAGTGCGGTTGTGCTCCAGGATGCAAAACGGGGATTTCTCCACTTTGGAAAACTGTTATGTTGTCTTCCGGCGTTTTCCCATCAGGTACAATTTCAGCCGGCAAATTTGGTAAAGTATACAATTTTTGGGTCAACTCATTGGCAATCAACTCTGCTTTTTCCCCAAGTTCCTTGCTGCTCTCTTTCAAAAGAACCGTTTTCTCTTTCAGGATTGCTGCTTTAGACTTTTCACCGTTTTTCATTAACTCGCCTATAGTTGATGCTAATTTGTTAGCCTCTGCTAAAACGTTGTCTAATTCATTTTGAGTGGCTCTTCGCGTTTCATCTAAACGAATTATCTCATCAACCACTGCGCTAACATCTAAATTTCTTTTCGCCAATGCAGTAATGACTTTCTCTCTATTTTCTCTGATAAATCCTATTTGTAACATTCTCGTCCAATTAAAAATTCGAAGTAGCGCTCGATTTTGCGCACGCAAATTTAGTTAATTGTTTTGGATATGTCCGAGCAAATGGAAAAACTTCAATTCCACCCTTTCTTAAGAATTGCCTAATAAGTATAGCGTGCGATAGAATTTTAACAATGGTCTTTTCAAGAATTGATTACTTTCGCTAAAATTTTACTTTTTATATGAAAAAATTACTCCTTTTTTTGACTTTTTTGCAATGCTTTTCACTTTTTGCTCAATCAACCGATCGTGAATTTGAAGATTTGGTGCATTCTGAGAGAAAGGCCGCGCATAGAAGAATGGCCTTTGTAACCAACCCAAATACGTATAATTACGATCTTACTTATCACCGGCTGCGATTAACTGTTGATCCCAACGTACTTTATGTGAGTGGTGAAGTAACAACAAAATATATTGCTAAGGAGAATCTAAACACAGTCACTTTCGACCTTTCAGACGCTCTAGATGTCAGCTCTGTAAAGCAAAGAGGTGTAGACTTAAGCTTTGTCAGAAGTGGGAATAACGAATTGATTGTTAATCTTCCTGTCGTACAAAATATTAATGTTCTGGATTCCTTGAGCATACGTTATTCCGGCGTACCAACATCAACCGGATTTGGTTCGTTTTTGGTGAACGAGCACAACGGAACCCCTATATTATGGACGCTATCCGAACCATTCGGAGCAATGGAATGGTGGCCTTGCAAACAAGATTTGAATGATAAAATAAATAATATTGACGTTTACATTACGGCACCGTCGACTTACGTTTCGGTATCAAACGGAGTTCAACAATCCAGAATTGATAACCCAAATGGAACTAGCACAACGCATTTCAAGCATAATTATCCGATTCCTGCATACTTAATTGCAATCGCGGTTTCTAATTATCAGATTTATAATCAGCAAGGCGGTTTGGGAACAAATGAAAGTCCATATTTCCCGATTGTAAATTACATGTATCCTGAGACAGCCATTACAAATACTGCTAGCTTACAGGTTACACCCACTATAATTAATTTTTTTGAATCAGTCTTTGGCCCATACCCGTTTCGAAACGAAAAATACGGTCACTGTCAGTTTGGCTGGGGAGGCGGAATGGAACATACAACCGTATCTTTTATGACTGCTGGCAATAACGGAGGTTATTCAAGGAGCTTGATTGCTCATGAAATGGGACATCAGTGGTTTGGTGACAAAGTTACCTGTGGAACTTGGAAGGACATTTGGCTCAATGAAGGTTTTGCGACTTACTTAGCCTCTATGGTAATCCAATATATCGATGGCGAAAGTTCCTTCATCACAGATAAAGGGAGTATGATTAATTCCATTACTTCAAATACTGGCGGAGCAATTTATCTTACTGATGCTGAAGCAACCGATGTCAATCGGATTTTTAGCAGTAGATTAAGTTATCGAAAAGGTGCGATGGTTTTAAACATGCTGCGATTTAAGTTAGGAGACACAAACTTTTTTCAGGCGTTGCGGAATTATCTAAATGACCCTGATTTAGCTTATGCTTATGCAGTAACTCCTGATTTGAAAGATCATTTAGAGGCTACGTCCGGAATGGAATTGACAGAGTTCTTCAATGATTGGGTGTATAATCAAGGTTATCCAAGCTATACTATTGGCGCTACTAATGTTGGTAGTGGGCAAGCACGAATTACCATTAATCAAACGCAATCGAATGCATCTGTTAGTTTCTTTGAAATGCCGGTTCCTATAAGATTGTTAGGGTCTGGAGGACAACAATTGGATGTTGTTTTGGAAAACACTTCAAATGGACAACAATTTATTGTTGATGTTCCATTCACTGTTACCGGCGTTACTTTTGATCCCAAGAAAGATCTAATTTCGAGGAACAACGCTGCAACCTTAAGCGCTACTAGTTTTGAGTTACAAAATGATGTTATCTTATATCCTAACCCCGCTACAAAAGTGATTACTCTCGAAATACCAAACGCGATAAGTCTTAAAAACTGCGTAATCTATAATGCACTTGGTCAGAAAACACAAGAATGTCAAACTAATGTAATTCCGATAGAACAACTAACTACAGGTCTTTACACAATAGAAATATTTACTTCTGAAGGGCAAATTCTGAAAAAATTCATAAAAAAATAATCGAATTGTCATAGTTGCTAAAAAGTAAGGTGAAAACCTTACTTTTGTGCGTTTAAAAAGAACTAAAATCGAAAAATGGAAATAGTTATCAAGCTTTCACAATTCTTATTGAGCTTATCTTTGCTTATTATTCTTCACGAATTTGGACACTTCCTCCCAGCAAAAATATTCAAGACAAAAGTTGAAAAATTTTATTTGTTCTTCGATATCAAATTCTCACTACTAAAGAAAAAAATAGGAGAAACCGAATATGGCATTGGGTGGTTGCCATTAGGCGGCTATGTGAAGATTGCCGGTATGATTGATGAAAGCATGGACAAAGAGCAAATGGCCCAACCGCCACAACCGTGGGAGTTTCGAACAAAACCGGCCTGGCAGCGCTTGATTATCATGTTAGGCGGGGTTATTGTAAATTTTATTTTGGCATTTGTTATTTACATCGGAATGGCTTTCTACTACGGCGACCTATACTTAAACAATAGCGAACTGAAGGACGGAATTGCAGTTACATCTCAAGTAGGAGAGGAATTAGGGTTCAAAACCGGAGATAAGATTCTTGAAGTTGATGGCGAAAAAGTTGTGAAGTTTAATGAAATCCAAAATAAGATACTTTTTGCAAAAACAGTGCTTGTGGAGCGAAACGGCGTTAATCAAACGATTTCCCTTCCTATCGACATGATTGACAAAGTATTGAAAGGAGAAAAAAGGCCTTTCATTGACTGGCGAGAGCCTTTTATGGTTGGCAAAGTTGCAGATTCTTCAAAAAACAAATCGTTAAAACCAAAGGATGTTATCAAGTCAATTAATGGCACAGAAACGAAATATGCGGATCAAGTAATCGCATTCGCTAAAGGCAACAAAGGACAAACGTTTAACGGAATTGTACTCCGAGACCAAAAAGAAACTCCTGTTAAAATTCATATCAATGAAGAAGGTAAGCTAGGTATCTACGCGGCATCTTTTGGGGTGAGTAGTCTTGAAAAATTAGGAATTTACAAATTTAGTAAGCAAGAATATGGCTTCTTTGAATCCTTTGGTGTTGGTATTGAGAAAGGAGCAAATCAGCTGGTTGGATACGGAAAACAACTGAAGGCTATTTTTAATCCAAATACTGGTGCATATAAAGGCGTTGGTGGCTTTAAAGCAATTTTCGATATTTTCCCAAAAACTTGGAGTTGGGAAATTTTCTGGAATATTACCGCATTGCTATCCATTATGCTGGGCGTAATGAACCTATTGCCTATTCCCGCGCTCGATGGTGGCCACGTGATTTTTTTACTATACGAAATGATTAGTGGCAGAAAACCAAGTGACAAATTTTTGGAGAATGCACAAATGGTAGGTTTTGTGCTTTTGATAGCTTTATTACTGTTTGCAAACGGAAATGATATTTATAAGGCTATTTTCAATAAATAATATTTTTAAAATTTTTGAGCGATTTTGTTTGTGTAAATTAATTTTCGCTTTATATTTGCACCGCTTTAAAAGGCAACACGCCTTCCTCCTTAGCTCAGTTGGTTAGAGCATCTGACTGTTAATCAGAGGGTCCTTGGTTCGAGCCCAAGAGGGGGAGCTACTAAAGAAAAGACTTCACAGAGATGTGAGGTCTTTTTTGTTTTAGTAATGGCATTGATTTATCGTTACAAATTACTAAACGATTTCCTTTTTTCTTTCTGCATGCTACTTTCCTAGAACTGAGGTCAGGGTAGTTGCCGAAATTTCATAACTCGGCCTAATCAAATATATTTGTTCACAAATAAATCAATTTGGCCCAATTTATTTTCCTCTATTTCTTCTTAAACAGCCCGCAGGCTGGTGTTTCTATTAAAATTTAACAATTAAATCATGAAGTTTTCCTTTAAATTTTAAAATAATTATAATTATTTCCTATTTTTAACAACCCATATCTACATTTTTTTGATAAAGTAAGCCTCTACAGCAACTTTACACTTGAATTAGTTGCTTCGTATGAAAAGCCGAATACTTTCTTGTGGTTCGCACCCTAATTACTGCATAAAAATATGATAAGAAGTTTCCTCATTATTACATTACTGTTTTCGACAGCTGATCTTTTATCTCAAAAAAAATCCGAAACAGTTAATCTAGTTGACAATTCATCGAGTAAGAAAGCCGTTGGCGCTTTAAAAGACACTTTAGATCAACAACATTTACATCAGAAACTTGAATTCCCCGCTTCCCAAAAGGTCTCGCCTGAAATTTTTTATATTATTAATGATAAGCCTGTAAGTCGAGAGGAGTTTCTCAGAATTCAAAAAGAAAAGCAATAACAGATAAAGCATGAAATTAAATTTTACTCCTTTTTTTGTTATTTTTTTCTGTGTCTTTTTCACGCAGCCTTGTTTTGCTCAGCCACCTAACGACACGTGTCCAACTGCCCAATCACTGGTAGTGGAAGTAGGTAGTTGTACTTCTATTTTGTATACAAATGTTGCGGCAACTACTATTGGAAACCCAACAACACCAGCATGTTGGTTACCCAATACAATGAGCAATACCGTGTGGTTTTCATTTATAGCAACTGTCGGAGATGTCGAAATTTCAACAAATTTTGCTGGGACTTTAGCAAACACACAGATAGCTATTTTCAGTGGTACTTGTGGCGCACTGACCCAAATTGGTTGTCAAGAGGATGTTAATACGGCTGGAGGATTACTGCACGCATCCCTTATTCTTCATGGATTAACAATCGGAAACACCTATTACATTGCTGTTGATGGCAATGGAAATACAACAGGAACATTTGGCGTTTGCATTCAAGAAACTTTACCTGTCGGTCCGCCATTGCCAATTCAAGACTGCACCGGTGCTCAAACGCTATGCAACCTTGCGCCAATATCGGTGCCAGACGGAACCGGCGCAGTTGGCTCTTCGCAGGAAGCACCAACTTGTTTTGGTGCTCCAGGAGAAAGGGCTGCACAATGGTATACATTCACCGCAGCAACTTCTGGAATATTAGCATTCACAATAATTCCAACTACTTCTATCGATTATGATTTTGCAATTTTCAATACTACTAATGGGTGTATTGGAACTGAGATTTCATGCAATTGGAGTGGAGTTCTTGGAGCAAACGGCACAACCGGATTAGGTTGCACCGGAATTCAATGTAATCCAACGTTGGCAGTAACGGCGGGTCAAACATATACCATCTTAGTTGATCGCTTTACTGCAGCTTCGAACGCCGGATTTAATTTAGACTTTACCGGCACCACCGCCGCATTCGCAAGTCCAACCCCAACCTTTACAGCAACAACTTCATGTATAGGAAGTCCAACGCAATTTACCAACACAACCAATGGAAATTACACTTACAGTTGGAATTTTGGGGATGGCTTCACTTCAAATATCGAAAATCCATCACACACTTACGCAACAAGTGGTACCTTTTCCGTTACTTTGTTGTTGACAGCGGTACCGGGAGGATGTCAAAATTCTGTTAGTATACCAGTAACCGTAAATCCTCTTCCTACGGTCAGTGCTGGAACAGGGGGAACCGTATGTTCGGGAGCTTGCCTAAACCTTAGTGGCCTAACAAATGCTGTCGGATCGACGGGTCCGCTACTTTTTTCCAATAATACAACCTTCACTATTCCAGACGATTTGGTAAGTGGAGTCACTTCCCCAATTAATGTAAGTGGAGTTTCTCCCGCCAACATTTCAGCATCATCTATTGCATCTGTTTGCATTAATATTACTCATGGTTGGGATGAAGATTTAGACGTTTTTCTTCAATGCCCCAATGGAACACAAATAGAATTATCTACAGATAATGGAAACACTGGCGATAACTACACGAATACTTGCTTTTCTCCTTCTGCAATTAATGTAATTGGAACAGCGGGAAATAATACATCGCCTTTTACTGGGACATTCGCTCCCGAACAGTCTTTTGCACTCCTGAATGGCTGTAATGCAAATGGCACATGGCAATTGTTTGTGAGGGACGATGCGGCTATAATATCAGGAACTATCGACAATTGGTCTATTACGTTCAATAATGCCATCCCTGCTTTTAATTGGACTCCAACTGCAGCGATGACTAA
>CANHBE010000144.1 GCA_947458575.1 Flavobacteriaceae bacterium
ATCGCTAACTAACCCCGCTCGACTTATGGGAATTGTCATGCATCAATCCATTAAAAATACAATCATTACCTATTGTGGTTTTGGGATTGGTGCAGTGAATGCGTTATTTCTTTACACAAATTTTCTTGGCAAAGAACACTATGGCATAGTTGCTTTCTTGTTGTCGGCTGCCAATATCATGATGCCTTTAATGGCCTTTGGAGTGCAAAGCACGCTCATCCGATTTTATTCCAAATGCCAGACAGAAGAGGAAACTGAAAAGTTTCTCAGCTTTATGCTTTGGATGCCACTTTTATTGATTGTTCCTACTTGTTTAATTACTTTTTTCTGCTATGATTGGATTGCCTTTTTTATCCTGAAAGAGAATCCATCCGTCAAGCCATTTTTGTGGATGATTCCGCTAATTGGAATTTTTATGGGTTATTTTGAAGTCTACTATGCCTGGGTAAAGGTGCATATGCAATCCGTATTTGGCAACTTTATTAGTGAAGTGCTTGTGCGGTTTGTCGTCTTGTTAATGTTGTTTGGGGTGTATTTGGAATGGTTGAGTAAAAGTGGTTTTATTTATGGACTCATATTCGCATATTTTCTTCAGTTTGCAGCTATGAAAACATATGCCATGAGTGTTCGATTACCGAAGTTTTCATTTGCGATACCGAAAAACTACAAGGAGTTATTTGGTTACTCTTTTTTTATTATTCTGTCTGGTAGCGTTGCGGTGTTACTGTTAGATTTTGATAAAGTCATGATTCCCGCATATGAGAACATCAGTAGCAATGCGCTGTACTCTGTAGCTATTTTTATTGCCACAGTTATCGCTGTTCCCAGCAGAGCGATGCTGCAAATTATTTATCCAATTACCGCAAAATTGATTAGCGAAGGAAAACAACAAGAATTGAGAGAATTATATCAGAAAAGCGCCATCAATTTGCAGGTTGTGGGAGGCTTTGTTTTATTGGGTGTTTTTCTGAATATCAAAGAACTTTATAAAATTATTCCGGGTGAGTACAGCGGCGGAATCTGGGTAGTTTTTATGATTGGTTTGGCAAAGTTTTACGATGTAATGTTAGGAAACAACAATGCAATTATTCTGAATACCAAGTATTATCGTTATGTCTTGTTTTTTGGACTCTTGTTGGTGTTTATGATGATTGCTTTAAATATGATATTCATTCCGTTATATGGCATAGATGGAGCCGCGCTCGCTACTTTGATTTCTGTGGCTGTTTACAATACGATTAAACTTTTATTTGTGGTTAGAAGAATGAATCTATACCCGTTTACTGCCCAAACACTTCATTCTCTCGGAATCATCACTATTGTATTTCTTCTATTTTTTTTCTGGGATTTCTCTTTTCATCCGCTCGTCAATATATTACTAAAGTCTATACTAGTAACAATATTATATGGCTATTGTAATTATGCTTGGAAAATTTCTCCGGAGATCAATAGCTTTACAAAGACTATCTTGGAGAGTTTTAAAGTTGTGATAAAGAATAAAACATAAAAAATCCCGCAAATGTGACAAGCATTTGCGGGATCTAACCAAAACTAACCCAATTAATATTATTTATCTCTTTTTGAAATACAAGGTTGAATAACCATTCCCATAATCATTTGTGTTTGTTGTGCAATAACCGTACCGAATTTCATTTTCTTTAATTAGACCTACAGTTTTTATGAGGTTGCCTCTTCTATCGTAGATAACACGCATTCCCCCAACTTGCGACAAAGCGAATCGATTGTATTTCATGTGCACGCTTCCAATTCTTTTGATTCGATTTTGAAAATCATAGTTAAGAAAGACGTTTCCGATTCTTCTTATCCTACCTTGGGTATCGTGTTCTATAATTACCCCGTTGTTAGGATTTAAATTTCGGCGTCCCGAGCGATACACGATAGCTGTCTCACGAGTCGGCTCGGTATTGAAATCAAACTCTCCATTTGGAAAAACATAAAAATCGATACCTCTTTCGTGAAAAGTGAAGGGTTGATTTTGATTAAAATTATTTTCAAAGCTGTTGGTCAAAGAACGTAATTGCGCATTTACTGCATTTCCTACTAGAAAAATGACAGTTACAAGGAGTGTAATTTTTTTCATGATTCAAATATTTAGGAGTGATAATACTGAACGCCTTCCAGTATTTGCGAAACCGATTTCAATTCACATGCCAGAAAGGGAAAGAAGCGGTTCTGTAATTGCATTAATTTTGAATATTAGCTTTCAAAGCTCACGAATTCAACGAGTTATGTTTTCAACAAAGTTTATTTTTTTTCGTGGATAACCTTCTAAGTGTGTATAGGTTTTCAATCAATTCAATTTCATATTTTTGCGAAAAATCAGTACGACAGCATGAAACATCTAATAATTGGACTATTACTTTTTTGCAGTAGTGTTGCTTTTAGTCAAACTATCCCTGAAAAAATTAATGATCAAAGACGATTTTATTCTGACAGTAGATTGTTTTACGTTTGGAATCAAGAGCGAGACGCCTATGATCTTAAGGATACAGAGTACGAAAATTCGATCATTGAAATACGTGAGATCAACACCAAGAATAATGGCTACGTTATCATTGCGATGACAGATGATGCAAAGACAAGATTATACCACGGTTCAATAATTAATTATTCGGTAGATGCAGATGGTATATCCACATGGATTTTGCGGTCAAAAAGTGCTCGTGGAAAGTTAGCGCTGGATCACAAGAAAAAGAAGGTCACTTATTCGTTTGAAAGTAACGAGTCACGCTACGTAAAAATCTTTGTTTTTAATCTCTATTTCGAAGGCGAACAACTTGATATACCTAATTAGGAGTCAACTTTGATATTAAGTATTTTCCCGTTACTGATTTCTTATTATTTACCAGTTCTTCAGGGGTTCCACTACCCAAAACATATCCGCCATTTTCCCCTCCATCTGGACCAAGATCGATGATATAGTCTGCGCATTTGATGAGGTCTAAATTATGTTCAATTACAATAATGGAGTGTCCTTGTTCTAATAAAGCATCAAAAGAGGAAATTAGCTTTTTGATGTCGTGAAAATGCAAACCAGTTGTTGGCTCGTCAAAAATGAACAAAGCTTTCTCTTTTGTAGTGCCCTTAACCAAGAAGCTGGCAAGTTTGATACGTTGTGCTTCACCACCGGATAGAGTGGAAGAAGATTGTCCCAATTGCACATATCCAAGTCCAACATCTTGCAGCGGCTTAAGTTTTTGAACAATTTTAGGTTGATTTGTTGCTATGAAAAAGGAAATAGCATCGTCGATGGTCATCTTCAAGACATCATCAATATTTTTTTCTTCAAAACATACTTCAAGTATTTCCTTTTTGAATCGCTTACCATTGCACGTGTCACAAGGTAGGTGCACATCAGCCATAAAGACCATTTCAACATTGATTGAACCCTCGCCGCTACAAGTTTCACAACGGCCGCCATCTACATTAAAAGAGAAATGCTTGGGTTGATAGCCGCGAATTTTGGATAATTTTACTTTTGCAAAAAGATCTCGTATTTCGTCATAAGCCTTAATATAAGTGACGGGATTTGAGCGTGAACTCCGACCAATAGGATTCTGGTCAATAAATTCAACATGCCGTATTTTATGGTAATAACCACCTAATTCGCTAAACTGTCCTGCTTTATCGCTAACACCATTTAGTTTTTTTTCCATCGCGGGAAGCAGAATTTTCTTTACCAATGTACTTTTTCCACTGCCAGAAACGCCAGTAATGACCGTTAGAACTTCAAGCGGAAATTTGACATCGATATTTTTCAGGTTGTTTTCACGAGCACCTAATATTTGAATATAATTAGTCCAATTTCTTCTTGTTTTTGGCAAGGCTATTTCTTTTGTACCATTCAGATATTCCGCCGTGAGCGAATCACTATTCAAAATCTCATCGTAAGTTCCTTGCGCCACTAAATTACCGCCAAAAGTTCCTGCTTCAGGACCGATATCGATAATCATATCTGCCGCTTTCATAATATCTTCGTCATGTTCAACCACAATTACAGTATTGCCGAGATCTCGAAGTGAAAGAAGTACCTTAATTAATCGTTCTGTATCTCTTGGATGCAGGCCAATACTCGGTTCGTCTAATATATACATCGATCCCACTAAACTACTTCCTAGTGATGTTGCGAGATTTATTCGCTGTGATTCTCCTCCGGACAGTGAAGAAGAGTTACGATTTAGTGTGAGGTAATCCAAACCGACATTGGTGAGAAAACTGAGTCGATTGTTTATTTCTATGAGTAGCCTTTTCGCAATTTTCTGATCGTATTTGCTGAGTTCTAAACTGTTGAAAAATGAAACCAAATCGCTAATAGGCATCTCTACTAAATCAGAGATAGTCTTACCACTTATTTTGACATACGATGCTTCAATGCGAAGTCGCTTACCTTTACAAGACTGACAGCGTGTTTTTCCTCTATATCGAGACAGCATTACTCTGTTTTGAATCTTATAGTTTTTTTCTTCAAGTTCTTTGAAAAAGTCGGTGAGTCCCTGAAAATACTCATTCCCTGTCCAAAGTAATTCTTGTTGTTCTTCAGTAAGTTGAAAAAAAGGTTTGTGTATCGGGAAGTCAAATTTGTATGCATTTTTGACTAATTCATCTCGATACCAACTCATGCTTTCTCCCCGCCAAGGAAAAATTGCGCCCTCATAAATAGATAAGGCTGTATTCGGAATTACTAATTCTGTGTCGATACCAATAATATTTCCATAGCCTTCGCAGACCGGGCATGCGCCATAAGGGTTATTAAAACTGAATAGATGAACATTCGGTTCGAGGAAGTTTATACCATCCAGTTCAAAATTATTGTTGAAGTCAAACGTTGTGTCAAAGTCAACTGAGGCAAGAGAGCATTTACCTTGCCCTTCAAAAAATGCTGTCTGAACAGCGTCTGAAAGCCTATTGTAAAATTCTTCTTCTTCTTTTACAATAATTCTATCAACCACTAAATAGAATTTAGAAGATTTTTCACTCTCATTCTTATTCCATTGCTCCGGCAGTTCATCTAATCTCAATAGCACATCATTGATTACGACTCTTGAGAAACCTTGCTGTAAAAGCGCTTGAAACTTATCTTCAATTTTTCGCCCATCTTCGTTCACAATTGGTGATAGAAGCAGCCATTTACTTTCTACAGGAAAAGACTTGACTTTATCAATAACATCTGTAACGGTATTTTTTTTTACTTCTTGATTTGATATAGGTGAATAGGTTTTCCCAATTCTTGCGAATAGCAACTTAAGATAGTCAAATATCTCGGTAGCAGTTCCAACAGTTGACCGAGCGTTTGTTGTATTTACCTTCTGCTCAATGGCAATCGCAGGTGCTATACCTTTAATATATTCAACTTTCGGTTTGTCTAATCTACCTAAAAATTGTCTCGCATATGAGGACAAACTTTCAACATAACGTCTTTGACCTTCGGCGTACAATGTGTCAAATGCTAATGATGATTTCCCAGAACCAGATAAACCGGTAATTACGACCAGCTTATTGCGGGGAATAGCAACATATAAATTTTTAAGATTGTGTACTTGAGCGCCTTTTATAATGATATTCTTTTTAGGCTCAAGCGAAGTAATGTTGTTTGAAGTCATAGCGATTTAAAGAGCGTAAAGATAACTATTATTGTACGTATTAACGATTGCTGTTACTACTCTCAAAATAATTTTGCTTTTTTAGCAAGAAGTATATTCGTATTTCCATTGAATTGATAATTCTTAATTATGATATAAAATGCATATAAAGTTACCACTTCTCCAATTTTTTATCATTTTTGATTAATTATTCAAACATGTCAAAGACAGATTTTTTTTACGAAAACGAAATAGTATACCTATACAAAACCTATACATTACATGTTTTTATTTTTTAATTAAATTCCAGACGTTAGAGCGAATTAATCCCGAAATTGCTTATTTTATTGCTATTAATTACCTTAAATTTCATATTTTAAAAATTAATTTTTTGTATAGTTTTTATATATCAACCTATGAGTAGAGTTGCAATGTTGAATTGTATATTTACATTATTAATATAAAAACCCTAAAAACATGAAAAAAATTACATTTTTGTTGTTGATGGCAATTTCATTAACTGGATTTGCTCAACAAGTAGTAGTACAAAACTTCGAAACGCCATCCAGTTTTGGACCTCTTAATGCATTCGGCGGTCTAGCGGCTTCAATTCAACCTGATCCAGTGCCGGGCGGTACGAGAATCAACAGTTTGAATATTATAAGTTCTTCAACAGGACAGTTTTTTCAAGGATGCGAGATTGTTCAGCTTGAGAACAAATTCAAATTGACTACCGACAAAACGATGAGTATCGATGTGTATTCGACGGTTGCTTTTACATTACTAGCAAAGGTTGAAGGTGGAACAGGAGCACCAAACTCAGGAGCTTCTCAAAATTATACTACTCCGAATCAGTGGCAGACCTTAACTTTCAACTTTACACAAGGCTTGGACAATACTGGAACTGCAAATGGTAGTTATGGAAACTTGGTATTATTCCCAAACTGGAATCCAAACAACTCTGGCTTTATTAATCCTCCAGGAGACTTCTCGGTATTCGTTGACAATATTACCAGTGAAGCTACTCCAATTCTTCCAGATCCAGTTCCTACAACTGCTGCACCGACGCCACCTAACCGTCCTGTTGCTGATGTTAAATCATTGTTCAGTGATGCATAGGTCGTCCGTTCGCCGAGCAAGATAAAGATGTGGTTTTTTGGTCACATTACAGCGATGAAAAGCACACACCTTTATATCCGTTTGGGTACGGTTTGAGTTATTCTAATTTTGAGTATTCTAATCTGGTCTTAAACCGAAAGTCTTTTTCTGAAAACGGAA
>CANHBE010000145.1 GCA_947458575.1 Flavobacteriaceae bacterium
GGAAAGATAGTATTCCTCCATCAATTTTTCTTTGGAAAGTCGACCGAGATACTTTAAGTTGTGATGCGTTGACTGATACTTTTCTACGATGCCTTTTTGAGGTCCGTCGCCTGCAATAATAAATTGAATTTTTGGCTGCGCTTTTTCAAGCCATTCCGCCGACGCCAAAATCGTGGGAATATCATACGAATAGCCCAAACTTCCGGCATAAATCACGGTAAGTCTATCGTGTTGCTTTGTTCTTGTTGTTTTTGCCAATTCAATTTGTCTTTTAATTTCATCAAATTGAACAGCTGGATAGAAATATGCGGTTTCTTTTTTCTCATTGCAATAACGATTCGCCCAATCGATATACTGTTTTGAAATAGCAATAATAGCCGAAGAATTTCTGAAAATATTTGTTGTTTTCCTTTGAAGTGGATAAACACCCAATTGCACTAAACTACGTTTCAATCCGGTCATGTGTTGTACAAAAACATCCGGCCAAGGATCTATGATGTCTATGATGACTGGAATAGACTTTTTATTTGCCCATTGAATTACGTCATAAGCGGTAGATATTGGAGGAAATGCCACCACGATTACATCAGGCAAAACCGACTGATTGTCAAAAGCATCAATTAATTTTTTCCCAAGGGCATAATGTGAAAGCATTCTTGAGAACGATATGTTTTTGGAATACGATTTAGCCTTGATAAAATTCACTTTTAAATTTGGACTAATGGTAATCTCGTTGCTATCTAGATTCCGCTGCTTTTTGATATTGTGTCTAAAAGTAGAAGACCAAAATACAACATTGTGATTGCGATGACCAGCTTCACTCACCAAACTATTATACCGCGTGTTGAGATTATCGTCAAGCGGTGTATTTTCAAATATGGAAACCAGCCAAATATTCATTTTTTCTGCTAATTATTTTTCACGTTCGTTCCAAGCCTCATAAATCTCTTCAAAAGTGCTTTGCAAGGATTTGGTGATACTCCATTCCGGGTAATGTGCTTTCATTTTGCGTAAATCGCTGTAGTAACAAATATGATCGCCAATTCTATTGGTATCATCGTATTTGTACTTCATGGGTTTACCACTGATTTTAGAGATAATGTCAAATGCTTCCAAAATCGAACAGGTATTGTCTTTTCCACCGCCTAGATTGTACACTTCCGCAATTCGAGGTGCTTTGATAAACTCTTCAATAAATCGTGCAACGTCGTAGGAATGAATATTATCACGTACTTGTTTTCCTTTGTAACCAAAAATTGTATATTCTTTCTCTTCCAGATTACATTTTACCAAGTAACTCAGAAATCCGTGCAATTCAACGCCGCTATGGCTCGGACCGGTAAGACATCCACCGCGCAAAACGCAGCTTGGCATATTAAAATAACGTCCGTATTCCTGCACTGAAATATCTGCTGAAACTTTGGAAGCTCCAAACAAAGAATGTTTGCACTGGTCAATTCTAAACGACTCTGAAATTCCATTAGCATAAGTAGCATCAGCGTAGTCCCATCGTGTCTCAAGTTCTTGCATGGCTATTTCGTTGGGAGCATCTCCATAAACTTTGTTCGTTGACATATGCACAAAGGGAATATCGGTTCTGAAACGTCTTGTTGCTTCAAGCAAATTGAACGTTCCTACCGCATTCGTATCGAAGTCATCAAAAGGAATTGCCGCTGCTCTATCATGACTTGGTTGTGCAGCCGTGTGAACGATTGCATCCGGGCGAACATGCTGAATCAAGTCCAAAATTCCTTGTCGATCTCTAATATCTACTTCGTGGTGTACAAAATTTTTGATTTTTGAAGACAATCTACTTTGATTCCAACGCGTATCACCGCTTGGTCCAAAAAACACTGCTCGCTGGTTATTGTCTACGCCGTGAATTTCCCATCCTAATTCAGCAAAGTGCATACACACTTCAGATCCGATTAATCCGGAAGAACCGGTTACAAGTAGTTTTTTCATTACTGTTATCAATAAAATAGTTAAGTCAAAATTCCTAATAAAGTGGAAGCCGCGCGAGTGACACGTTGCTCATAGCTTTCATAGATTGGTGTTGCAATGGCAGAAAAATCTCGGCTAATCAATAGTTCGCTGAGTTCCTCATCATCGTGTGGTGAAAAATAAATTCCTTTATTCTTAAGTTGCTCCACATTTACGGCAAGATTGGAACAGATTACCGGTTTTTGAAGAGAAATTGCATCTTCAATTACGGTGCTCCATCCTTCAAACAAACTCGGCTGCAAAATGGCATCAGCGTGAAACATGATTGAAAGTTGCTTGTCACGAGGCAAAACGCCTAAAAATGTTATTTGGTTGTGCAAGTCATTTTCTTCAATGATTTTTCTGAGGTCAGCCACATAAATCGATTGTGTGTCATCAGGCAATTTACCGGTTATGGCTAAGTGTATTATTTTTCCTTGCTTTTTTAGTCGAGAAACCGCTTGAAGAGCAACTTTATGATTTTTGTGCTTGTGGAATTGGTTGCTGATGACAAAATAATTTCCAGGCAACTTAAATTCTTCGCAGACCTGTGTTTTGGTGCTTGTCGGAAATTTATCAATTATGGAAACAAAATTATAGACTTGTACATTGACCTGTTTTGGAATCGTAAAAAATCTATAAAAATCACTTTTAACATCAATGCTGGAAACTACTAAATCATTGGAGTTTTTTAGGATGAATTGCATTCGTAAATAACGTTCTGCTCTCTTAGTATACGAGAAGAATGAAGGGTAATGCAAATGTTGCAAATCAGCAAACCAAGAAATTAATTTGCAATTTGGTTTCGATTTTACAGGAAAATCATGCAAAGGAAAAATGGTTTCGAGTTTGTATTGGTTAATTAAATCGTCGACAAAAAGGTTCTTTCTCAACAAAATCGACTTTACAAACGTGGAATAAACCGGAGGATAATTTCTTTCTATTTTATGCAAATAGGGATAATTCAGCTCATCAACAAAACGCTTCAAGTTGCTGTTGAAGATGAGGAATATTTCGGGCTTATCCTCGTCTTGCAGAAAGTCAAGCACTTTTACAATATTTAAGACATAGATAACGCCACCCATCCACTTAGGACTAAAATGGAAAAGTACACCGATACGCTTTCGCTCTATTGCCATACTCAATTACTAAATCAAAAAAAAGCTTTACAACTGTCCATTTAGCATATTTTACTCTGCCTGCTTCAATATTACATGGCCTCCTTTAACCAAATGAATATCCTTCAAAAACAAAGAAATATCCATCGCAATCATCTCTTCAATTAACATTTTCAAATCGTACTTTGGCTCCCATCCCAATTTTGTTTTTGCTTTCTCCGGATTACCAATCAAAAGATCTACTTCCGTTGGTCTGAAATAAGCTGGATCAACTTTAATGAGCACTGAGTTAAGAGCTGGAATATTAAAATCGGTAGTGTTGTTACCGGTAGCTTTTCGATATACTTCCTCATCTATAGATTCCAAAATTCCAACTTCATCAACGCCTTCTCCTTCAAATCTCACTTTAAAGCCAACTTCTTGAAAGGCCAACTTCATAAAATCACGAACTCGAGTTGTTACTCCGGTTGCAATTACATAATCCTCAGCGACATCTTGTTGCAATATTCTCCACATCGCTTCTACATAATCCTTCGCGTGACCCCAATCTCTTTGTGCATCAAGATTTCCCATATAGAGGTCTTGTTGTAATCCTAGTGCAATTTTTGCCACTGCTCTAGTAATTTTTCTGGTCACGAATGTTTCACCTCTTAACGGCGATTCGTGGTTAAAAAGGATTCCATTACACGCAAACATATTGTAGGCTTCTCTATAATTTACCGTAATCCAGTAAGCATATATTTTAGCGACTGCATATGGTGAACGCGGATAAAAAGGTGTCGTCTCTGATTGCGGAACCGCCTGCACCAATCCGTACAGTTCTGAAGTTGACGCTTGATAAATCCTAGTTTTATTTTGAAGACCCAACAATCGAACGGCTTCTAGGAGTCGTAATGTTCCTATGCCATCTGCATTCGCTGTATATTCTGGCGTCTCAAAACTAACTCTCACATGAGACATGGCTGCAAGATTGTATATTTCATCGGGTTGCACTTCCTGTATAATTCGGGTTAGATTCATCGAATCGGTCATATCTCCGTAATGAAGTTTGAGTCGAATTCCCTTCGAATGTGGATCTTGGTACAAATGGTCAATTCTTGCTGTATTGAACAGTGAGGATCTTCTTTTGATTCCATGAACCATATAACCTTTTTCAAGCAATAATTCTGCTAAATAAGCTCCGTCTTGCCCTGTTATTCCTGTTATTAACGCTGTTTTCATTATCTCCGCTGTTTGTGTATTCCTTAAATTTTTACTTCGTTATGATAATCAATATGCACCTAAAAAACCAGTATTAGTCCGATTTTCTCCCTTATTTAAGTGGGATTGGAGCACTTCAATCAAGATTTGTGTCTTGTGCAATATCTTCTACCTTTCTGAGATAAACATCTGATTGTGAGTTATTCCAAAAAATTTATCGACGTGCATCACTGTATTGAAATTGATTGAGCTTCAGCAACCTTTATTTTGAGGTCAAGAAACTTTCAAATTCGCCACAAATATAGTTCAATTCAAACTTTTGAATAGCTGTTTTTGCATTTCTTCCCATTTGTGTACGCAATGCCTCATCATCCACGAGCATCTGCAGTTTCTGCGCGAAAAGATCTTTATCGCCCAAAGGAATTAAATAGCCGTTTTCTCCTTCTTGAATCAGGTCGCTTGGTCCTGCAATACAATCGAATGACACAACCGGAAGTTCTGCTGACATTGCTTCTCCAATTACATTTGGAAAACCTTCAGAAGCGGAGGAAAACGCAAAAATTTTACTACTCAAATAATATCGTTCAACATCGAATTGTTTACCGGTGAAAACGACACGCTCCGCTACATTTAGTTGCTTAGCGAGTTCCTCCCATTTGATTTGGTTACTTTGTTTGAGATGATCATAGCCAACCAGTACAAGTTTCCAATTTGGCGCATCTAGTTTTGAGAAAATTTCAATGAGTACGTCTTGTTGTTTCGATTTGATATAGCGTCCCACCATCAGTATATAATTCTCTCTAGTTACATTTTCAGCAGGAATTGGGCGAATGGGATTCCCGATTACTTTCATGTTGGCATGCTGATACATCTTCTTATAGATGCTCAAGGCCTTTTGTGTTTGCGCGATTATTCCTTTTGCAGTCGGATAAAGTAGTTTCCTCAAAGTGTCCTGTACCTTTCCTAAACTCTTGTCAGGTTGCGCCCGATCTGAGACAAAAAGCGGAACTCCAGTTCCCAGTAGCGCCAGTAAAACCATGTTGTTCCATCGCTCGCCAAAAGATAGTGCTGCAATCGGTTTGATTCTTTTGATGGTTTTCCGCAAGAAAAAATGTGTTTTGATTGTCGATAACAATCGTTTCGAATTGTCAAACTCAAATTCTGGTCTGTAAATTATTATGTTATCCGGTACCTTATAAAAAATATCTCGTTTGATACCGTACAAAACCAAGTGAACATTGTATTTGCCTGTTGCTGCGAAATAGGCAACCAACTCCGACATCACACGTTCCATACCGCCAGCCTGCAGCGAATGTATTACAAAACAAATCTCTTTTTGGGGTTGAGTATTCAAATGTATTTTTACTATAGGGTTTTTATCCAATCTATGTAGCGCTGAATTCCGTCTTCAATCAATACTTTTTTTTGGTAGCCCATCGACTTTAATAAGCTGATATCTGCTCTCCAATTTAGCGGATCACCGGGCTTGATTTTGTTATTGAAAACCAATTTCTTCTCGTGTTGAAAACTCTTGCTAAACAATTCGGAAACATACGAAATAGTGCACTCTTCTCCATTGGCAATATTGATGGCCTCTCCTTCAAATTTCGCGTGATCAATAATCAAATGAAGCGCTTGTATAATGTCGTCCACATGAATAAAATCTCTGCTCTCCAGACCTGTGCCATACAATTCAATAGTATCTGATCCATTAAATTTTTGATACATATCCCAAAACAGTTGCTTTTTTAGACCATTTCCATAGGCGGAGAAAATTCTTAATGAGCAACATGCAATATTGAAAAAACCGTAAAATTCTTCCACAATTTGTTCAGCTTGTAATTTATGAATTCCGTAAGGCGAAAGCGGTTTTCTTAACGCACTTTCTGAAATCGGTAACGACGTTGGATTGCCATATACTGCCGCACTGGAAAGATTGATCAACTTGCATTTGGGCTGAAATGTCTTGATTGCGTCAAGTATTTTGAAAACGTTGAGCGTATTAAGCCTGAAATCATTCAGTGGAAACTCTAGCGACAAAGGGACACTTGCGGCTCCCGAACAATTGATGCAAGTATCGAATGTGTATTTTTCAAATAATGTATGAAAATCTGAATGTGTAGCGTCAATTTGTACATAGTCTGAACTACCAGTGTCTGCTACGACATCGCATCCCATGACGGAAAAGCCTTGACTTTTAAAATAATTCATGGCATGTACGCCGATAAATCCTTTCGAACCGATAATGAGTAGTTTCATCTTATGCTGGATTTGCGCAATAAACCATTATCCAATATTCAACATTTCTCCAAACTTATAATCCCACTCAATTGGACGCATTTGATCAAATCCGCCGCCGTGACATTGGGTAATTTCACCAAAATATAATGTTCCGTCCACATCATAAAA
>CANHBE010000146.1 GCA_947458575.1 Flavobacteriaceae bacterium
GGTGGTATCTTTTACCGGTGCCCAACAATCGACTTTAATAGAGAGATTTGCTGGTCTCTCGAATTCGGCTTTTGACACATTGAGCGTTGAATCGTCGTAGCATTTTTTCATAAACATAGCCCAAATCGGGAGCGCTGCTGTGGCACCTTGACCATATGTTATGCCTTTAAATCTTGCAGAGCGATCTTCGCAACCGACCCAAACACCACAAGCGAGATTAGGAACCATTCCGACGAACCAGCCGTCAGACTGATTTTGGGTTGTACCTGTTTTTCCGGCGATTGGATTGGTAAACATATACGGATATCCTGTAACGCGATTGTAGCCATGTCCGCCGCCTTGTGTTCTTAGACGCGCACCTGAACCTCCTTCGGTAACACCTTCGAGTAATCTGATAACTGCAAAGGCAATATCTTTATTGAGAACATCATGTGATTCGGGAGATGGTTCGTAAATCACGACGCCGTTTTTATCTTCAATGCGGGTGATGAATTGCGGTTTGATGTAAACCCCTTCGTTGGCGAAAGTACTATAGGCAGCGACCATATCTTCGACTGTGATTTCGACAGCTCCCAAAGCGATAGAGGGTTGCGCCGGAATATCCGATTTGACGCCTAGTTTATGCGTGAGTTCGACCACAGCCTCTGGTCCGACTTTGTCTATGAGTTTTGCGGAAACAGTATTGATGGAATTTGCTAGTGCTTTCTTGAGTGTAACCATCCCGCGGTATTCGTTATCAGAGTTTTTAGGTTCCCAATCTTCTGTGACATTGTGTCTTCCTTTATGAATCATAAAAGGGCTGTCGATAATAGAATCGCAAGGTGACATATTGAGTTGTTCTATAGCTGTAGCATAAACAAAAGGCTTAAAAGTTGAGCCCACTTGACGCGCACCTTGTCCGACATGGTCATATTGAAAGTACTTGTAATTTATGCCGCCGACCCAAGCTTTTACATGACCGGTTTGAGGTTCCATCGCCATCATCCCGGTTTGGAGGAAACTTTTGTAGTAGCGAATAGAGTCGGTTGGCGTCATGACCGTATCTTTTTCGCCTTTCCAAGAGAAGACTTTCATCTTGGTTTTGACACCAAATGACTTGATGATTTCATCTTCGGATTTGTCTTGTGATTCCATGATTTTCCATCGTGCGGAATTCTTCATAGCTTTCATCATGAGCTTCTTGGTTTCGGCTTCGGAAATATTTACAAACGGGGCGTTTTTGTTTTCTTTTTGCTGATTGGCCAATTCTTCCTGCAAGTTTGGCAAATGCTTTTTCATGGCTTCTTCTGCATACAATTGCATTCGTGAATCTATGGTGGTGTAAATTTTCAGTCCATCTTTGTAGATATCATAGTCGCTCCCGTCGGATTTTTTGTTTTCTTTCACCCAACCTTTCATAAAATCTCTGAGGTACTCGCGAAAATAGGTTCCTATTCCGTCGGTGTGACTTTCGGGCTGAAAGCGGAGTACAATTGGTTTTTTCTCGAGCATTTTTTTTGCATCTTCTTCTAGAAAGCCATTGCGTACCATTTGTCCGAGCACTATATTTCTTCTTTTTTGTACTTTTTCTACGCGACGTACAGGATTGTATAGAGACGGATTGGTTAGCATGCCGACTAGCATTGCGCTTTCATCAATAGTAAGGTCGCGAGGTTCCTTTCCAAAATAGACTTTTGCAGCAGAACGGATTCCGACAGCGGTATTGACAAAATCTGCTTTGTTAAAATACATTGCAATGATTTCGTTTTTGGTGTATTGTCTTTCTAGTTTGATGGCGATAATCCATTCTTTGGCTTTTTGAATGATTCTCAGTGGTAGGAATCTTGAACCTTCACCATGGAAGAGCAATTTTGCCAACTGTTGTGTCAGCGTACTTGCTCCACCGTTTGATCCCAAGCGTATTGCGGCGCCAAGCGTTCTTTTGCCGTCAATTCCGGAGTGTTCGTAAAAACGCTCATCTTCGGTAGCGACAAGTGCGTCAACCAGATGTTTGGGCAAGTCGGCGTATTTGATGGAAGTTCTATTTTCATTATAGAATTTACCAATGGTTACACCGTCGGTCGAGATAATTTCGGTAGCTAAATTTGAGTTGGGATTTTCCAAATCTTCAAAGGAAGGCATCGATCCGAACAAGCCCCATGAAGCGAATATAAAGAATAGAAATATACCTCCGAGGGTGTAAAGATAGACCTTCCAAAACTTCTTTTTGTAGTAGGAGAGGTCTTTTGTTGGGTTATTGTTTTTTGTCGTTGCCATAAGACTTATTCGATTTTTTCTATTCTTAATCCGACGTCTGTAATTCCGTTTAGTACTTGCACGCCATCCACTTTTCCGGTTTGTCTGACGGCTTGTTTTATCTGAATTTTGTGTTTTCCTGGGCCAAAGGTCATCCGTTCTTTATAGATGAGCTTGTTGTCTTTAACATCAGTAAAACCCTCGCCCAATAAAGAGCCATCAGGATTCGCCATTTGGTATTCTAGCGTGTCTACGACAGTTTTTTTATTGGGCATTTCCAAACTAACAATCACAAATAAGTTATTGAATGGGTAATCATTATTGTCGCGAATATTGAGAAACAAATTGTATTGTTTTTTAGCCTCAAAACCGGGAAGTTCAAAACTGACAATACTGTCTTTGTGCCAGCCTTTTCCCACTGACTGATATTCGTCGAAAACCCTTTTCTTGTCGCATGAAAAAGCGGCAAGTATAACCAGAGAAAAGAAGAAACTATTTCTTAGGTTCATTTTTTCTATTGGGAATTATTTTGTTTCCAGCAGGTCTGGAGTTGTTTTTTTCCTCAGAATTTGGAGCTGTTCTCAAATTCTTTTCTCCTGATGGTTTCTTTCTTTTTTTGTTTTTCTTTTTTCTTGACGGTTGGTCAAATCGGGTAAGGCTCTCCTGACCCATGGCATTGTTGAAGTCTTTTTCAGGCTCTGTTGTAATTTCCAACGCAAAATCTTCTAACGAAGACACTTTTTTCTTGAGTTTGTTTTCTGCAACAATCTCTTTTACCTGTTCAATTTTAAGCACGTGCCATTGAGCAAAGCTTTCGGTATAGGCAAACCACATTAAGCCTTTAAAAATGTCTTGTTTTTGGCAAACCGCATCTCCTTTTTCGGTAAATAATTTGGTGTCAAAACTAGGAAAATCTTGCAAGGCATCCATGTAAGTATCTAGTTCGTAATTTAGGCAGCATTTCAGTTTTCCACATTGACCTGCTAGTTTCTGTGGATTGAGAGAAAGTTGCTGATAGCGCGCGGCGGAAGTATTTACACTTCTGAAATCTGTAAGCCATGTTGAACAGCATAACTCTCGGCCGCAAGAACCAATTCCTCCTAATCGCGAAGCTTCCTGACGGAATCCGACTTGTTTCATTTCTATTCGCGTGTTGAACGCCTTGGCAAAATCTTTAATTAGAAGCCTAAAATCAACACGGTCATTTGCCGTATAATAAAAAGTTGCCTTCGAACCGTCTCCTTGAAACTCTATATCAGAAATTTTCATCTCAAGGTTGTGAGCAATAGCAAGCTCACGCGCTCGCACTTTCATAGGTTCTTCTCTGTCGCGTGCTTTCGACCAAATACCGATGTCTTTTTGAGAAGCTTTACGATATACTTTCAGCACTTCAGCACTAGAAGGATTGACTCCTTTTTTCTTCATTTGAATACGCACCAATTCGCCGGTTAAGGTAACAATTCCGATATCATGACCAGAAGAAGCTTCTGTGGCAACAATGTCGCCGATGCTTAAGGTTAGTTTCTCATGATTGCGATAGAATTCTTTTCGTCCGTTTTTGAAACGTACTTCTACACAGTCGAAAGGCTCTTGACCATTGGGTAAACTCATATTGGCTAACCAATCAAAAACCGTCAATTTGTTGCAGCTATCGGTGCCGCAAGTCCCATTATTTTTACACCCTTTTGGCGCACCGCCATCAGAAGTGGAACAACTATTACAAGCCATAAATAAGAATATATATTGATCGTCGCCAAAGGCAAACTACTAGACAAAACGTTTAGAGCGTAAAGATAATATTTTTTGCTAAAGTTCATCAAAAAGGAAAGGCGCTATTCTACCGTGTAATTGAGACTATAATCAGTCGATGATCTTGTAAATTTTATCAGATAAACGAACTCGAAATGGGACTTCAAAAGTGACTTTATCGCCAATAGTTGCGTGGTCATTTTCTTTTCCGTTGACAAACAATTTATCAAGCTTCAATTTTTCTTCGCCTGTACTTGGTCCACAAATAAGAACTGTGTCACCTTTTTTTAATTCGTTGTTTTCAATGACAAACAAAGCGACGCTGGCTTTGGTGAAAAAATGTTGAGCCTTGCCTAGTAGCGCTTTTTTAATTTTTACTTTTTGTCGAATTGAAGCGGGTTTTGCTGCGACAGCAAGGGCAACATCGGAGAGTTCACCCGAATGTTTGAATTTTAGTTTATCAGATTTGCCTTTTCTAAAGATTTTATTACCAACGGAAACGCCGCGACGTAACTTGATTTGCTCATCCATAGGCAAATGAATAATCTCTTGGCATTCTATAGAACAACAATTTTCCATGACCGCTTTGCACTCGTCACATTGAATGAACAACAAGTGACAGCCTTCGTTTTCGCAGTTGGTGTGATTGTCGCATGGCTTGCCGCATTGATGACATTGCGACACGATATCGTCGGTAATCCTTTCGCCCAAACGGTGATCGAAGACGAAGTTCTTTCCAATAAACTTGCTTTCTAAACCTTCTTCTTTGATTTGTTTGGCGTAATTGATAATGCCGCCTTCAAGTTGATACACATTCTTAAAACCTTGGTGTTTGAAGAAAGCGCTCGCTTTCTCGCAACGAATACCGCCTGTGCAATACATCACGAGGTTCTTGTCTTCTTTATGATCTTTTAATTGCTCGTTGATGATTGGTAAACTTTCTCGAAAAGTTTCTACGTCAGGAGTTATCGCACCTTTAAAATGACCGATTTCACTTTCGTAATGATTTCTAAAATCGACGACAATAGTGTTCGGATCTTCGATGATTTCGTTGAATTCTCTCGCTTTCAGATGAACGCCAATATTTGTGACGTCGAAAGTCTCATCGTTGAGTCCGTCAGCGACAATCTTATCGCGAACCTTGACAGTTAACTTTAAAAACGAATGGTCATCTTGTTCTACCGCCACATTCAAGCGAATGTTTTTCATGAAGTCATAGACTTCTAAAGTTTCTCGAAATGCTTCGATGTTTTCTGCGGGAATCGACATTTGCGCATTGATTCCTTCTTTGGCGACATACGTTCTGCCTAGGGCATCGAGTTTGTTCCATTCGATGAATAAATCGTCGCGAAATTTTTTTGGATCTTCAATTTTGGCGTACGCATAGAAAGACAAAGTAAGTCTTTGTTGTCCGGCTTCATCAATAAGCCGTGCTCTTTCTTCTGCGCTTAAAGTGTTGTACAGTTGCATGCTATAAACGTTTAAGTGAGAAATATTTTGAATTCTAAGTGGAAGAATTCGGAGCAAATGTATTGATTTTAGTTTATTTTCCTTTTTAAAGTAGGGTATAAAGTTGTGAGACTGTTTCTCCTTTATATATTTGTTAAACGTTTAATTTAAAGCGGACGATTATGAACAGACGTAATTTTCTTAAAAGCTCAGGAACTGTTATCTTGGCTACTTCGGCAATAATGATTACTGGTAATTTGGTTTCATCATGTTCGCCTTCAGATGACAGTTACGATGATGGCTATTATGATGATGGTTACTACGATGATGGTTACTACGATGATGGCTATTATGATGATGGTTATTACGATGATGGCTATTATGACGATGGTTACTACGATGATGGCTATTACGACGATGGTTACTATGGTGATTAATTCTAGATTTTAAAACAGTATTAATTGAAAAAAATACTTTTCTTACATGACACTTCACTTTCTTTAAAAAGAGGAGCTGAATTGACTATAACCCAACTTATCGAATTAGGAAATAAGTTGGGTTATATTGTTGATACTGATCTACTGAGAAATTTTGAAGAAACTAAGTCGCTCATTTTAAATTGTGATTTTGTAATTCTAAATAGTACCTCGAGATGTCGTTATGAAGTGGCGCTCATCCAATTTCTACTTGAAAACAAAATACCCTACGTAAAAGTTGAGTATGATTACAACTTCTGTATCAGAAGAAATATTCTTTGTACTGTTGATCGTGGCATACGAAATTGTTGTGATACCAATAAATTTCATTTGTTTAGAAATCTGTTTGTAAATTCAGAATTCAATGTTTTTCAATCACCAAATCATTATCAATCCCATTATGATTTCTTTGGAGAAGCGGTTACGAATCATTTGATTATGCCACCAACGGTTGATGTTGATAAAATTTGTATTTCTGAATCCAAAGATGATTCTATTCCATTTTTTGGCGAATTAAACAAACTTAAGGGCGGAAATGAATTTGTTGATTATGTTAGGGAAAATCCCGAAAAAGAATTTGTTGTGTATGGGGAAAACAAATTAAATATAGAGCTCCCAAAAAACATTATTTTAAAAGAACCTATTCCGAATGAAGAAGTGATTGGGATTTTAGGGAAAACCAAAACTTTTTTTATCAAACCGTTTTGGCCAGAACC
>CANHBE010000147.1 GCA_947458575.1 Flavobacteriaceae bacterium
AATTCTGGCGCGGGCAAATTGTCAGTTTTTCAGGAAGGAACTTCGAATAATTTTGCTTATAATTATTGGTGTTCACCAGTTGGTAATTCGATTACTGCATCTGGGAACGAGAATTTTGGAATCACGATGTTGAATCAACCGACCTCCGTTATTGCAAGTACGCCTGCAGTAATGTTGCCGATGAATTCATACGACGGAATTGCCAATCCATTGAGTATATCTCAAGGATGGGTTTTCAAGTTTCTTTCTTCCTCTCTCTATTCGCAGTGGTTTGGTGCATATTCGAACACTTCAATTTTACCGGGAGAAGGATTCACCATGAAAGGGACTGCAGGTACCGATGCCACTTTTAGTGATGCTGGCATTACGAACAATCCAGGAAGTAGACAACGCTATGATTTTAGAGGACGCCCTAATGACGGCGATATCACAATCAATCTTGCTACTGGAATGCGAACGCTAACCGGTAATCCTTATCCCTCTGCAATCGATTTACTAGCTTTTCTATCGGGAGCCACTAATTCGACAGGTATTGCTTATTTCTGGGAACATGACAAGACCGTAAATTCACATCTGATTGCCGCTTACAGAGGTGGTTATGGCGCCTATTCGACTGCAGGACCAATGGGGACTTATGTGCCTGCCGTATTTTACGCATATGATGCTGCAGGTACGCAATTGGGTTCGGTTGGTGTTGGTTCAAATTATGAAAGACGTTTTTGTCCAATAGGACAAGGCTTTATGCTTGAAGGCAGTGCCACAGGAACTGTAACAATGAGAAATGTTTATAGAGTTTATCAAAAGGAAGGAGCTGCAAACTTTTCTGAGTTTGAGAGAGGTGTTGCTGCGGGCGACCGGTCGACAATGCAAGATGATTTCTTGCCGTCTATTCCTTCAGTTTCAGGATTCGACTACACTACGGTGAGTACCAAGCCTGCGCCGCAAATTAGAATAAACACTTTGATGAATAATCAGGCAATAAGAGTATCTGCGTTAGTTTTTCAAGATGGTGCAACCGACAATGCTGATTTTGCATTAGATGCTAAATCACCCGACTTAACTGCAGATATGGATATGTATTTTGTGATTGATAATGATTCTTACGTTATTAATGTTACAGAGTTTGATATTAATAAGAGAATTCCTGTCGGGTTTAAAAATGCTGTTCCGGCAACTTTTAAGTTGACAGTTGGCGAAATTTTGAACTGTAGTGGAGTTGAGAATGTTTATTTGCATGACAAAATATCGGATATGTATTACAGCATTAAAGATGCGGAATATGAAATTTCATTACCTGCGGGAGTCAATAATTCACAATATGAATTGACTTTTGTAAATTCTTTACTCGGAATACCTTCGTTGTCAGACAATGATTTTGCTGTTCTTCAAAATAATTCTATCAAATCGTTTACGGTACTTAACCCAAATCTAAAGGCTATTGAAGCTGTTCAATTGTATGACATTACCGGAAAATTGATTTTTAGTGAATTAAACCTCGGAGCAGATGAAAAGCATCAATATTCGACCGCAAGTTATAGCGATGCTGTTTATGTTGTTAAGATAACAACCTCCGACAAGCAGCAGTTTAGTAAGAAAATTACGGTTTATAACGGTCAGTAAACGAACAAACAAGCTAATAAAGCAGTCTGGTGAAGACTGCTTTTTTTGTACTTATTATTGCAACCTATTTTATTTTTTGAATACTAAAAATCAAAATGTTCCTATTCAAAATTCGAAGATTACCCTAGAAATAAAAAGGGAAGATCTCATTCACCCAATGGTATCAGGAAATAAATTCCGAAAATTGAAGTACAATTTACTTCAAGCAAAAGCAGAAAACCAACATACTTTGTTGACATTTGGTGGTGCCTTTTCTAATCATATTGCTGCTGTTGCTGCCTCTGGCAAAGAACAAGGTCTTAAGACGATTGGTGTGATACGTGGAGAAGAACTTGAAGCGGATTTTTCACAAAATCCGACTTTACGTTTTGCGCACCAATGCGGAATGCAGTTGGAGTTTGTTTCAAGAGAGCAGTATCACAAAAGAATAGACCTCGATTTTATACAGAGACTTGCCGAGAAACATGGAAGTTTTTATCACATTCCTGAGGGAGGAACCAATGAACTTGCTGTTTTGGGTTGTCAAGAAATTCTGCAAAACCATGATTTAGGTTTTGATTTTATTTGTTGTAGCGTAGGAACTGGAGGTACCATAGCAGGCTTGATTAATAGTAGTGCAACTCATCAAAAAATTATTGGTTTTCCCGCATTAAATGGAGATTTTTTAAAGGAAGAAATTCGTAAATTTGCAGCAAATGATCGATGGGAGTTAATCCAAGACTACACTTTTGGCGGTTATGGTAAGGTTTCTAATGAATTGATATTTTTTATCAACCGTTTTTTAGTAGAAACCGGCATTCCTTTGGATCCTATTTATACTGGAAAAATGGTTTTTGGCGTTATGGATTTGATTCAAAAGGGTTATTTTCCAAAAGATTCAAGGATATTAATGATACACACCGGTGGATTGCAAGGAATTGAAGGAATGAATATGAAATTAAGAAAGCTAAATTTACCGCTATTAATAAAAGATGTCTAAAAAGATTCTATTTTTTGTATTTCTTATTTTGCTTGTAGGTTGCTCAACGCCTCAGTCGGTTGTCAGGACAACTAAACCTGCATACAAAAAACCTGCTACTAGAGTTGCAACAGTTCCAAAAAAGAAGCCCGTTTCTAAACCGGTTGCCGTTTCTTCATCAAAAAAAAAGCCATCGTCTTCAGCTGTAGCTGTTCCAAAGAAGTCTAATGGAGCGGCAACTTCTGTAGAATTAAAAGCAATTGAAGAAAATTATGAATCGGCAAAAGAGAGCGACAAATCCAACAAGAATACTACAGTTTATTCGAAAACAGAAATTTTAGAGGCCACAACACGTGTAAAAGTCACAACTGCAATGGTGATGAACTATATTTCAACCTATAAGGATATTGCAAAAAGCAATATGCGACAGTTTGGAATTCCGGCAAGCATAATTCTCGGGCAAGGCATTTTAGAGTCAGGTGCGGGAACCGGACCGCTTAGTGCATTGGCGAACAATCATTTTGGCATAAAATGTCACAAAGATTGGACAGGCCCGAGCGTCAATTATGATGATGATGAAGAGCAGGAATGCTTTCGAAAATATGATAGGTCAATTGAATCGTACCAAGATCATGCAGTTTTTCTAGTCAATAGACCGTGGTATCGACCTTTATTCGATCTTGAAAAAGATGATTATAAATTATGGGCGAAAGGCTTAAAGAATGCAGGTTATGCTACCGATCCAAAGTACCCAGAAAAGTTGATTGCCATTATTGAACGATATCAGCTCAATCAATATGATGCAGAAGTGCTAGGTAAAGAATTTGTTGTTCAAAATAACAACAGTAAAACGATTTCGCTCGGATCTGATTTATATGAAGTAGTAGCGGGTGACACCTTATACTCTATCTCCAAGAAGTTCAATATCTCTGTTGATGATCTTAAGCGTTTCAATAACATCCAAGACAATGCAATTTCAATTGGTCAAAATCTTAAAGTAAAATAATTCATGCTATATCAAAGAAGTAGTCAACTTTTTATTGACGCTCAAAAAGTAATACCCGGGGGAGTTAATTCGCCGGTACGTGCTTTCAAATCTGTGGGAGGTACACCAATATTCGTAAAAAGTGCTAAAGGGGCCTATTTATTCGATGAAGATGGTAATCGACTTATTGACTATATCAATTCGTGGGGGCCAATGATATTGGGACACGCTTTCGAACCGGTAGTTAATGCTGTAATTGAACGTACAAAAAAAGGCACGTCATTCGGTATGCCAACAGAACTCGAAACAGAAATTGCAAAATTGGCAATTGCCATGGTGCCCGGAATTGAGAAAATTCGTTTTGTAAATTCTGGAACGGAAGCTTGTATGAGTGCTATTCGTTTAGCCAGAGGTTTTTCGAGTAAAGACAAGATAATCAAATTTGCTGGTTGTTATCACGGACATTCCGATTCATTCTTGATTCAAGCCGGTAGTGGAGCGAGTACTTTTGGTACACCCAATAGTCCTGGTGTTACAACCGGAACCGCCAAAGATACTTTGTTGGCAACCTATAATGATCTTGAGAATGTATCACAATTAATTGCCGCGAATCCAAATGAAATTGCTGCGATTATTGTTGAACCGGTGGCAGGAAATATGGGTTGTATCCCGCCGAAACCAGGATTTTTGGAAGGATTGCGCGAATTATGCACTGCCAACAATATCCTTTTGATTTTTGATGAAGTGATGACAGGATTCCGATTAGCCAAAGGCGGTGTACAGGAGTTATATGGAGTAACGGCAGATATTGTGACTTTCGGGAAAGTAATTGGTGGTGGACTGCCGGTTGGCGCATTTGCTGCTAGATCTGAAATTATGAATTATCTGGCGCCAATTGGTCCGGTATATCAAGCAGGAACCTTGTCCGGAAATCCATTGGCAATGGCAGCAGGTTTGGCAATGCTGAAATCAATTGACGAGGATGCGACGTTGTTTCAAAGATTGGAAGAAAAGACGGCTTATCTGGAAGCAGGGATGCATGGAGCTTTCGGCAATGAGGAATTCCCATACACAATTAATAGAGTAGGCTCTATGATTTCAGTACATTTTGATGCGATGCCTGTCGTCGATTTTCAATCGGCTGCAAAAGGAGATAATGAAATGTTTAAGAAGTTCTTTCATGGTCTTCTAAATGAAGGTGTTTATATTGCACCGTCGGCTTACGAAACATGGTTTATTACAGATGCGCTGACGTATGATGATTTAGATTTTACTATTGAAGCAATTCGAAAGGTGTCCAAGAAACTAACATAAAAAAAACTCACTAGTAATAGTGAGTTTTTTTGTGATGCTTGTAAGATTAACGCGTTAGCTTTTTCAATAAGGCCTTATCGTTTGTCAGTTGTTCTCTTTGTTTAGGTGTAAGAGCACTCATTAATTTGTGTTCGTAAGCCTTTAATGCGCTTTCTTTTTTCTCTGCGGTTAATGTTTGATCAGCAAGCAATTCGTGTTTCATAGTCATCAACGTTAATAGATCTTGTTGCAATGATTCCGAAATCTTCATTTTTGACGTTAACGCAGTGATGTCAGCTTTTGCAGCTTCACCAACAGACATTTTCTTTTCTTGTGCCCCAACATTCACGGCAAAAGCCAACAAGAATATCAAAAGAGCAATAACTTTTTTCATAGGAAATAATTTAATAATTAAAACCAAATCTAGATTTTTTATTTGGTTTTACAAAATTTTACGACCTATTCTTCTTTCTTTCGTTCCTTTATTTTCTCCATTCTCCTTTCCTTGTTGCGTTCAACTGTCGCATCCCATTTGCTCATTTGTTCCGGAGTGAGAATTTTTTGAAGTTTTTCTCGCATTTCTTTTTGATCATTTTCACGTTGCTTCATCCGTGATGCGCGTTCTTCCTCTGTTGGTTTGATTCCTTTTTCTTTGTTGGCTTTGAAATCTGCTAAGGCCTTTTCTCTTTGCTGTTGTTGCTCTAGTAAGATTGGAGCAATTTCTTTTTGTTGTTTTTCGCTAAGTTTCAGAATTTCCGAAACTCTTTTCAAACGAAGTTCACTTCTTTCTTCTGTTGTCATTTTTGACATTTCGGCTCTTTTGCGTTCTTGCTTTTTGTCAACTTGAGCGGAGGTTGATAGCCCTACAACCAATAACGCAAATAATGCTAGTTTTTTCATTTTGATAAGTTTTTAAGATTCGGTTTTAAGACCACATGAAGCCAAAATAGTTTAAAACCAGTTTAATTTTTTCTATTTAACTGTAAGAATAAACTATTTCTCTTTCATAAATTTGCAAAGTGAAAAGTATCATAATTATCATAGTTCTCTCCTTCATCATTAAGCCAATCTTCCCCTTGGTTGACTATGTTGTTAATTATGAATACATCACCAAGACACTTTGCGTTAACAAAGCAAAACCTCAAATGAATTGCAACGGAAAATGTCATTTAGTGAAAGAATTGGCTAAAGCGGCAGAAAGCGATAAACCAATTTCGTCCGATAAAAAACAAGCTGCACAGGAAATAGAAGTCTTATTTTTTCAATCAATACAATCGTTTGAATGTGGCTCTTGTGCATTTATCCCTAATCAAAAAACAAACGACAGTTATTCCGATTTATACTCTTTCCTAAATAGTCGGGTCTTTGAGCATCCGCCCACCTTTTGCTGTTAGTTTTTTTTAATTTAGATACGTTCAAATTCGTGTCTCTTGATTCACTTAGCTGTAACTAGAGTTGAGTGAATACTTATATTTTTTCGTTCGGTTTGAAATATTATTATTTTAGGCCTTACGCGTCAACATTATTAATTATAAAATCATAAAAATGAAATTTCAATTCAAAACTATACTTGTTTCTGTAGCCATTGCGCTAACAATCGCATCATGTTCTAAAGATGATGATGCTAAAGAAACCATCTCTGGCGAGGGAAGCCTAACCTTAGAATTCGACAATGTATACAAAGATGACAATCTGGCTTTTAGTACTGCCTACACAAACTCTAACGGTGAAGTA
>CANHBE010000148.1 GCA_947458575.1 Flavobacteriaceae bacterium
CTTACATCTACTAAGTTCATCATTGCGGCTTCGTCCAAAATCAAGTTGGTATTATTTATTTTGTAGACACCATGATCAAACAAGATGCGCTCTCGGACTTGATCTTCTAAATAAAATAAGTTGATTTCACGCGGATTGACTTGAATGTCATAAGGTTTCATTTTCTCAATAGTGTCTTTGACTAATCGATGTGAGTTTTGAAATTTTAGCTCACTTTTTATAAACGGGCTAAATTCCTTCTTTAGCTCCGAATCATCACCATCGAGGATAACCAAACCAAAACGACCAAAAAGTTCATTCGCCAAAAAACGAGTGGCGTCTGCCAAATTATCGTGTTTCAGATATGCATTTTCAAAGAGTGTACAAAGCGTAGAGGCGTTATGATTTGAACCTAACTCTTTTTTGAGCACTTTCAGTACCGTGTCAAGTCCATCGGTGGAAAGCCTCCCAACTGGTCCGCTACTTTCTTTGTTCCACCGAATTTTTTTTCCCCGGTGTTTAAAGAAACAAATTTCCTCAAAATCATGATCTTCACTGGCCATCCAGAAAATGGGAACAAAGTGATACGGCGGATATTTTTCGTTTAAATCTTTTGCTAAATTCAGGGTTGATATAATTTTGTACAAGAAGTATAATGGTCCTGTGAAGAGGTTTAATTGATGTCCTGTGGTCACCGTAAAAGTATTTTCTTCAATAATAGTACTAATGTTTTTTCGAGTTGCGTCGGTAAGATTGAATTTTGCATTTTGCTTTTCTAAAGCAGCAACTAAGACTTTTCTTTTATCTTTACAAAAATTCCCTTGCTTTTCTATAATTTGTTTTCCAAAATTTTCCAAGGTCGGAAATCGATGATATAAAGATTTCAATTCAGTTTTTTGATTCAAATAATCCACAATTAGCGGGGTAAAATATCCTGAACTTTGGTAACTAACTGTGTCTGAAGGCATGGTCTAATTTTTCGTAAATGTAAACAAAAGTAGCAAAACCTATTTTGGTTTAACATCGGTTTTACATTAATACAGTTAGCTAGAACGCCATTTAATTTTTTACACTTATTTTTACGCAAATATCAGATTTTTGAAAGCAAAAGTTTTTCTTACGACGCCACCATTTACGCAACTCAATACGCCGTATCCGGCAACGGCTTATATTAAAGGATTCCTCAATACTATCGGTGTAGAATCCATACAAGCCGACTTAGGGATTGAAGTAATCTTAAAGTTGTTTTCAAAACAAGGCTTGGCTGATCTTTTTTCTTTTGTTGAGCAGAGCCAGCTTGAAGTTTCAGACAACAGTAAAAGAATCCTAGCGCTTCAGCAAGATTATATCAAAACTATAGACGCTGTGATTCTTTTCCTACAAGGGAAAAATTCAACACTTGCACTACAAATTTGTAGTGAACATTTTTTGCCGCAAGCCAATAGATTTGCTCAGTTGGAAGAAATGGAGTGGGCCTTCGGAACTATGGGTAATCAAGATAAAGCAAAGCACTTGGCGACACTGTATCTGGAGGATATCAGCGATTTTATTGTAGCATGTGTCGATGAGAATTTTGGTTTTAGTCGCTATGCTGAACGACTTGGTCGAAGCGCTAATTCTTTCGATGAATTATACGATGCTCTTCAACAAAAAGCAACCTATATTGACAATATTCTATTTTCTGTTTTGGAGAATAAAATGAAGGAAATCAAACCAAATCTTGTACTACTATCTGTTCCTTTTCCGGGGAATTTATATGCAGCTTTTCGCTGTGCGCAGTGGATTAAATTTTACTATCCAGACATCAAAATTGCAATGGGTGGCGGTTTTCCTAATACAGAGTTGCGTTCTCTTGCAGAGAAAAGAGTGTTTGAGTTTTTTGATTTTATCACGCTTGATGACGGCGAATTACCAGTTGAGTTAATTATTCGAAATCTTGAAGTGACTGATGAGAAGTTGATAAAGGAATACAAACGGACTTTCTTGCTCGAAGATGAATTAGTGTTATATCAGAATAATTCCACCAAAAGTGATTATAAGCAAAATGAAGTGGGAACTCCCGATTATTCAGATTTGCCGCTTGATCAATATATCTCAGTCATCGAAATTGTAAATCCCATGCACAGAATGTGGAGCGACGGACGATGGAATAAATTGACCATGGCGCATGGTTGCTACTGGGGCAAATGTACGTTCTGCGATATTTCACTCGATTATATCAAGATCTATGAGCCGATTGCAGCAAAGCTAATCGTCGATAGAATGGAAACGTTAATCAATCAGACAGGCGAAACAGGATTTCACTTTGTAGATGAAGCTGCTCCGCCGGCACTGATGCGAGAGGTTGCTTTAGAAATTTTGAGAAGGAAGCTTGTGGTGACTTGGTGGACAAACATCCGCTTTGAGAAAAGTTTTACAAGAGATATGTGTTTACTGCTCAGCGCATCAGGCTGTATTGCAGTTTCCGGTGGACTAGAAGTGGCGTCTGACCGATTGCTTAAATTGATCGATAAAGGCGTAACTGTTGAACAAGTCGCGCAGGTAACCCGCAATTTTACTCAAGCCGGAATCATGGTGCATGCCTATCTTATGTATGGTTATCCAACTCAAACGATACAAGAAACGATTGACAGTCTTGAAATGGTTCGTCAATTATTTGAAATCGGCGTATTGCAATCTGGTTTTTGGCATCAGTTTGCAATGACTGCTCATAGTCCGGTTGGAATGTATCCGGAGGATTTTGGCGTAAAAAAAGACTCGGAAGAAATGGGCACTTTTGCGAACAATGACATATCATATTCGGATTCGACCGGTATCGATCATGATCAATTTAGTTTCGGACTAAAGAAATCGCTCTATAATTTTATGCATGGCGTCGGCCTCGATTTTCCTTTGCAGGATTGGTTTGATTTTAAGATTCCAAAAACGAAAATTCATCCGGATTTCATCAGTAATGCCTTAGAGGAATCAGTAGATTTTAAAATAAAAGCCGGATCGAAAATCGTGTGGTTGGGCGGAAAACCAGAGACCACGATGTTTACTAAATCGAAAAAAGGCAATATTTGGGAGATGATTTCATTGACTTTCCATCAGAAGAAACAGAGTTTTACAATTCAGTTAGGGAAAAAAGAGGGCGAATGGTTGGTCGGATTAATCAATCAAATCAGTGTTTCGAATCAGAAAATCATGACGCTTAAACAAATACAAGCTGATTTTGAGACTGTTGCTGATGATTTTGAATTGTTCTGGTTTTCAAAATCGATGGGTTTGCTTAAAGCGAATGGACTCTTACAATTGTAATTCGCTTAAGATAGCAATTTTTATTTTTCAATTTGATGACTAATCTGATGATTTGAAAGTATATTTATCAATAAATTTACCGTTCTAATTTAAACACTATGAGTACGGACTACAAAGTGAAAGTGAATGGGTCACTAGACTTCACTCTCGAAAAGAGCAGCCTGTCACAACTCGATGCAGTGGAAGTGGGAGTTAATACTTTTCATATCCTGCATCAAAGCAAACCTTTTTCAGCTGAAATTATCGATTCCGATTTTTTACAGAAAACCTACCATATTAAGGTCAATAATAACTCTTATCAAGTAGTTATTTCCAACAAGCTAGATCAATTGATTACCGAAATGGGCTTTGAAAAAGGGAAATCAAAACACATCAATTCGATTAAAGCGCCAATGCCGGGACTCATTCTCGAAATTAGTGTCGAGGTGGGACAATCCGTCAAAGAGAATGACAATCTGATAATTCTGTCCGCCATGAAAATGGAGAACAGTTTCTTGTCTCCTCGCGACGGTGTGATAAAATCGATTGCCGTAAAAGTAGGCGATGCAGTCGATAAAGGACAGTTGATGATTGAATTCGAATAAATCAAAAGAATCATGAGGCAAGAATAGTAAAATCATTGATGGGAATATATTCCGATTCGATTTGTTTCACAATGATGTCTCTTTTATCTAATTTAAACAATGAAAAAAATAGTAGTAGCCAACCGCGGGGAAATAGCAATAAGGGTTATGAAAACCGCCAAGAAAATGGGCATCAAAACTGTGGCGGTATATTCCAAAATAGATAGAAATGCTCCGCATGTTAGGTTTGCTGACGAAGCTGTTTGCATCGGAGAGGCACCGTCTAATGAGTCGTATCTGTTGGGTAATAAAATAATTGAAGTGGCATTATCCTTACAAGCAGATGCCATACATCCAGGCTACGGATTTTTGAGCGAAAATGCTGATTTTGCTGAAGAGGTAGAGCGTAATGATTTGATTTTCATCGGTCCAAAATCGAAAGCGATTCGAATGATGGGAAGCAAATTGGCTGCGAAAGAGGCCGTAATGAATTACAACATTCCCATGGTTCCGGGAGTAGACCACGCGATTATCAACATTGAGGAAGCCAAAGCGACGGCCAATACAATCGGCTTTCCTATTTTAATCAAGGCCTCTGCTGGTGGAGGCGGAAAAGGGATGCGTATTGTTGAAAAAGAAAGTGATTTCGAATCTCAAATGGATCGAGCCATTAGCGAAGCGACAGCTGCTTTTGGAGACGGATCAGTTTTCATAGAAAAGTATGTGACGTCGCCACGACATATAGAGATACAAGTCATGGCAGATAGTCATGGTAATATTTTGTATTTTTTTGAGAGAGAATGTAGTATACAACGGCGTCATCAGAAAGTAGTGGAAGAAGCACCTTCATCTGTTTTGACTCCGGAACTGAGAAAGAAAATGGGCGAAGCAGCCGTTTTGGTGGCAAAGTCATGCGAATACATCGGAGCAGGTACTGTGGAATTCTTGTTGGATGATAAACACAATTTTTACTTTTTAGAGATGAACACGCGTTTGCAAGTTGAACATCCTGTAACCGAAATGATAACAGGTGTCGACTTGGTGGAGCTTCAAATCAAAGTAGTACGCGGAGAGGCTTTACCCATGAAACAAGAGGATTTGTTTATACGCGGACATGCTATGGAACTTCGGGTTTATGCAGAAGATCCGTTGAATGATTTCCTGCCAAGCGTAGGGCATTTGGATGTTTATGAACTGCCCAAAGGCGATGGAGTTCGCGTTGACAATGGCTTTGAGCAAGGCATGGATATTCCTATCTATTACGACCCCATGTTGTCGAAACTAATCACATTCGGAAAAACACGAGAAGAGTCGATTCAATTGATTTTGAAAGCGATTGACGAGTATAAGATCGAAGGTGTTCAAACTACCTTGCCATTTGGAAGATTTGTGTTTGAACATGAAGCTTTTCGCTCCGGACATTTCGACACACATTTTGTAAAGAAATACTATGATGCAGCCATGCTTAAGAAACAGCAGGATGAAGAAGCTCAACTAGCTGCATTACTGGCTTTACAGCAATATCTTAAGGATCAAGAAATTGTTCGGCTGCCAAATGCATAAGCTAATTTCATAAAGAATATGAATCAATTTTTTACGGGTAAAAGTGACCCAAAATAGATGTTTCATTAACCTAGTAATTTGGTTAACAAAAAGAATATGGAAAATAAAGTAAAGATATTAGAAGATAAAATCGCGCAAGCCAAATTAGGTGGTGGAGAAAATCGTATTGCAAAGCAGCACGAAAAGAAAAAGCTGACTGCCAGAGAACGGGTAGAATATTTAATGGATGAAGGCTCATTTGAAGAAATCGGTATGCTCGTAACGCACCGAACTACTGATTTTGGGATGGAAAAAGAAGTTTACTATGGCGATGGTGTTATCACCGGTTATGGTACAATCAATGGTAGACTTGTATATGTTTTTGCACAAGATTTTACAGTTTTTGGAGGCGCATTGTCGGAAACACATGCAGAAAAAATTTGCAAAGTGATGGATATGGCCCTCAAGGTTGGTGCGCCGATGATCGGATTGAATGATTCCGGCGGGGCTCGAATTCAGGAAGGCGTTCGTTCGTTGGGTGGTTATGCGGATATTTTCTTCAGGAATGTTCAGTCGTCTGGCGTGATTCCTCAAATATCTGCGATTATGGGACCTTGTGCAGGTGGTGCTGTTTATTCGCCTGCCATGACCGATTTTACGATGATGGTCGAAAACAACAGTTATATGTTTGTCACCGGACCGAACGTGGTTAAAACGGTCACAAATGAGGAAGTTAGCTCGGAAGCTTTAGGAGGAGCAGTCACTCATGCGACTAAATCAGGAGTAGCACACACAACATCTTCAAATGGGGTGGCTTGTATGGATGATATTAAGACTTTACTCAGTTACATTCCTCAAAATAACAAAGAAACCACACCGAAAATTCCTTATACTTTGACGGATGAGATACGGCCAGAACTTAATTCGATTGTTCCAGAAAACGCTAACAAGCCCTACGATATGCATGAGGTGATTAAGGGAATTATCGATGAAGAATCTTTTTTTGAAATCCACAAAGATTTCGCGGAGAATATCATTGTGGGTTTTGCCAGAATAGCCGGTCGTAGCATCGGAATTGTCGCAAATAATCCCATGTTCTTGGCGGGCTGTTTAGATGTAAAAAGTTCAATTAAAGCAGC
>CANHBE010000149.1 GCA_947458575.1 Flavobacteriaceae bacterium
GGAAACATTAGCTGGGTATACCACGGCTCTTTAACCTGATTCCATGCGCCAAATCGAGTGGGGTACTTTCGAGTAATTTTTGCAGTTCCAAAAATGACGTCTCCCATAAAAATAAAAGATTCCCAAAATTTCCGTTGGGATGCGACACCCCATCTTCCGCGGTAACGCCATTATGAGCAAAATGGGTGCTGGGTGTTGAAATAATTCTTTCGACAATCCATGCGAATGGATGTAGAATAAGATACTTGTACAGAAACCGATCCCACTTTGTTTCACTATGAGCAAGCAGTATAATCATTCATGTGCGGTCAGGTCTTTCGACCTGAACCATCTCCTAGGATTAGACAGTTGCCAAAAAAAGCTCTCTAATGTTTCTACTTCGAAGTGCTGCAGAATTAAGGTAGTAAATTTTTTGATCGTCAGGTCGAAAGACCTGACGGCACAATAAATTGATCGTCAGATCGGAAGACCTAACGGTACGATAAAAAAGCTCTATAGCGTTTCTACTTCGAAGACGCGTGAACGCAAGCACACCGTTATATGCTGTTATTTCCTAGGTGATTTGATATTATCAATATAGTCGCTTGAGTACTTAAAATTTATCTCATGAGCAATACCAGCTAATTCAGGAAATAGAACAGAATGTGTTATTCCAGCAACATATAACTCTCTTAGAATTTTCAATTTCGATGAACTACTAATTTTCAACTTTACCAATTTTATTTCATCAGGGGTTTCGGTTATGTTGTGCTTGTCGACAAATTCATTGAGTGGAGTTTGCTCCTTTCCATGGATTGTAAACATACCTTTTTGCGCCATTATTCTAGGAGTAGCACGATTTGGTCTTAATGCAACTGGCGATTTCCCTGCTGGAACTCTATTAATATCATTACTGTCACCTAAAAGGTACTTTTGAAGCTTTACATGTTTATATGTAGGAACTGTCCAAGAATCAAAAGTAATCAGATTAAGGGTCCATGGATTTAATACCCATACTACACCATCTTTCCCAAGGTTGTAATCAAGAACAGCAAAATAGAGTGCTATAAGAGAGCTTTCAGACCAGTCTAGTAAACGTGTCGAAACACCATAGTGCTGCATTGAAAACATCGATTCAAATTCACTCTCATAAACATAATGATGAAAGTTACTAGCATTTAAAATAAAATCTCGTGTACGTTCTCTTTCGAATCTACTATTGCCATTAAATCTGTAAATCTTAGGTGTCAAGTTCCAATCAAAATCACTTTGTCCCCGATACCATGGTTTTGTTGTACTAAAATACACACTCCAATCATTATTAATTCTTTCAATTCTCTTTAGGTATTCACTTAATGATTTTATTCCGTCCATGCGTCAATTTTTTTAATTGCTCCTTTTGCTTAGATTCTGGCTGGCAAATTTCATATGTGGTCAGGTCTTTCGCCTGACCCATCTCTCAGGAGTAGACACTTGCCAAAAAAACTCACCACCGTTTCTGCTTCAAAGTACCATAGAACTAAGGTAGCAAATTTATAGATCGTCAGGTCGGAAGAACTGACGGAACAATAAAAGGTAGGGTATGACCTAATCCTTTTTTGCAAATAAATCTGTCAACTTATACCCAAGTCCAAACCCTAACCACTTTTGTTTGTGATAGTTCCAATTCTCAGCCTCTGAACCCATACCAAAATCCCAGCCATAATAAATACCTATTTGAACTCCTTTGAAATCACCCATTAACGCAATCCCAGTAGATAAAACTGCAATATTTTGTCTGACATCCTTTTTCAATGGTACTTTACCTACAGTCGTACTAACCGAATCTAAAGTCGTAGATGATAAATTTAGAAAAGGACCCACGCGAAGAGAAAAGAGGGTCCTATTAGTATATGTTCCGGCCTTGTTTATTAAGCTATACCCTGTTAATTTATAACCAGCATACACACCAATATTAATACTGCCTGTAACATCATCCGGTATGCTAATTCCGTTTTTTGAAAATCCAAGCCGGTACTTGAAAGGAATAGTAAGAGCTCCAAAATCAAGAGATGGATAACTGAAAGGGATATGTTCTCTGTTCTGTAATTCTAAGATATACTTTCCGTTGCGGTCAAAATGATTTACTAAGTAGTAGTCAATTCCACCTGCCGCATTGAGAACTTCAATGCGTTGTGAAATTGCAAACCATGTGGTAGCAGTTTCTGGGCTACCAGGTGATATTCTTTCAAAAACAAAATCCTCGTCTGCAGTCAATATTCTTGTTGCTCGTAGGTTCATGGTAACAACTCCAGTACAAGAGAATACAGGGTCATATTCTCTAATTGTTGTTCCAGACGAAACTGTGTTTGTTGGGTTCAAGAAATAGTTTACTCTTAGAACTGATTTGTCTTGGTCGTCAAGAAAAAAATTGGCTGAGCCTTCGCTATTAGGAAATATTGGAACTTTTAATTCCTGATTCGCATTTATCGACAAGGGTGTCCCTACAGGTGAATTTGTAGATTCTACTTTGATTTCAATTTTACCATTAGTGTATTTCCTTTCTTGAGTAACTGTAGTCGTAGTACCTGCCGGTGGTGAATACGATTGTGGGCAGTTAGGCACAGAAATAATTTTGTACACTTTTGCTAATGGACCAAGATTTACTGTCCCCTGAAATTCCGTAGTTTGCGAAAAAACTTGGAACGTGCAGAGAAAAAGCAGTGTCGTAGCGAAATAAGTTATCTTTTTCATAAAATAGGTTTTGGTTTGTGGATTTAGTTACAGCGCTCTCACAATTCAATATCCAGAAAAGTATTTCGCCAAATGGTCAATAACGCCAATGCGTAAATAATACCTCCAACCATTATGGCGGTCATAAACATTTTAAGACCGTTATCAGGATAAACTAGATTAACTACACTAGAGGCTATTAAAACTAAAAAAGCCATTGCAGGAAATAGAACATTTGCACCTTTGTTAGCCTTTACTCTTATTTCTTTTAGTCGTTCATCTGCTTTAATCTCGATCTTTTTTGAGCCACACCACATCAACTTAGCTTGCAATGTAGTTGCCTTGTCAATGGTCACCATTTTTTCTTGCCCGTTAGCTATCTCGAATTGTTCTTGCCCATCAACAACTATGGTGTAATTAAATCTCCTGTTTGCCCACTCCTCTAATCTTGTAATTTTTAACTGTCTCATGTTTTTCAAGTGTGTTCCGTAGTCCTAAAAACTATATTTCTCCTCATCTGTCCTAGAGGCACAAGCGGGCGCTTGCGATCAGAGGGTTGGAGTTATTATTCATCACCTTTCTAGATTTGTCATTAGTTTGATATAGGCCATCATCATTGGGTTTGAAAATCTATACCTTGTATTTAGTCCAGTTCCTAATCTCTCTAATATTGCCCCCCTTTCTTTGTAACAAAGTTGTCCCAAGTTATAGGCTAGGCTACTCCCTTTTACGGTTTTGGAAGTCCGCCTATTATATGAATTTAAAATACTGGTTATGCTAAAACAGTTAAACTCGTCTAGTTCAGATTCTGCGCATGAGAAAAGTACATCTTTCCATTTATTTGTTGTACTTAACCCAATTACAGCTTTTCTATATGCTGATTTTAACTGTTCATTCGTGTTTTCAATCCCTTTATGAATGGCCTTTTGTAAATCATTCTCGTTGAAATCAGCTCTGTCTTCTTCGACAACTTCTTCACAACCAAACTTGCATAACAGGTGAATATAATGTGGAAACCCTGATGAAAATTCAACAATTTTATTCTTAAGATTGTTGTCAATATGGATTTCAAGTCTCTCTAGGCCCTTCTCTATTATTTCTTTATACTCTTGGGACGACATTCTAGGCATTCTTATTTGTTTCAAACACCTTTCTAGCGATTGATGATTACCGATGAGTTTCTCAACATCGTCTGCGATGCCGACTATGATAATTGTTGTGTTGGTATTATTGTCCGAAAAGGCCTTTATCAAATCAGCAAAATTTCTTCTGACTTCTTTATCTAGAATATTGTCAAATTCGTCAAATATGAATAAAAAGCTGAAGTCGGGAAACCGTCCTAATAATCGTATTATGTCGGATGAAAAGGTGCTTGAGTTTTCATCAAGCGATGATTCTAAGTTTATTATTTCTTGCTTTACTTGAGCATTAAACCCTATCCCAACTGTATTGGTTGAAAACTGAACATCTCGAAATGCTTGTTTCCATAACGACTTGAAATTATCTGTCCGATTGCACGTTATTTTAATTGGATAAAGATTAGTAATGGATTCAGTCATTATGTTTGCCAATGATGTTTTCCCAACACCTCTTTCTCCAAACAGCATAGCATGTTGCCCGTCTTCATTTATGGCATTACAGATTTTCTCTAGTTGATTAATTCTCCCTCTAAAAAATTCCTCCTTTTTTATAGGTGCCATTGGGGTAAATACCCATTTTAATACTTGTTTTCTTTCTTCCTTTGTCATAGTGTGTCTTGGTAAAATCATTGCCACTAACCTGAGTATTTGCGTTCGAGCGGGGCTTCCAAAGCCGCGTGGTGTCCCCGACACCGAACGCAATAAAGATACGAAAACGTTGGACTACACGTCAACCCCGCTTGGCATATATACATTGTTATCGGCTGCCTTTCTAGTCATGTGAATTTGTTTCATTTTAATCGTCTCGTCCAATTATTAGAGGTATCTTAAATATAGTTTCTCGTTTCTTTCCCTTATCATCTTCACCTCTGAAAATCCCCTTCACATAATAAAACTGATTCATAGGTTGCATAAAGTCATACTGAACTACGAATTGATTTTGTGGATAAATAATGTTGAGCGTGTCTTTGGGTAAGTAGAAAGCATTTATTGTGTAATTTTCAGCGGGAGATATTCCATAAATGTAAGCTGTGTCAGTTTGACTGATATTATTAATCACAATAAAATACTTTTTGCCCATTGGAAATTGTTCTTGTCTAAGTTTGATTTTCCAAAATTTGAATGGTCCTTTTTCAGAAAAATCGTAAATAGGAAAGTCATTTTGGTTTGATGAAACACTATCAACTTTATTTTGATTAATGTCAATAGGTGAAATTGTAACATTAATGTCTCTGTCTTTTGATAAAAGTCCTTGCAAAGTGGATGCGTTTGCTGAAGATATTTTTATTAGGTCTTGAAGAGAATTTTCTTGTCTTGTGTTCTGATTTGATTTAGCAATGAGATAAAACAATGAGTCCAAATGATTTGAATTGAAATTTATTTCTGTGTGTCCCTGTTTGTTTGCAAGAATAGCCGCAATAAGTTTTTCATTTTCATTTTTTGTTGCCTCCGCTGATTTTTGCTTATCCTTTGCCTCATTCAGTTCGTTGTCGGAGAGGTTGTATAGCCAAAGTGGAAGCATAATAGCTAAAGCTAAGTATGCAAATAGTTTTGCTATTCTCATTTTTATTCGGGTTTAAATTTGTTTTGAAATTCTGTCCAAGTCCATTTTTTGTAGTCGTCAGCGATCGATTTTTCATCGTTCTCACTTTTGAAGTTTTGCGAAATATTTTGAAGTTGGGAGTAAAGTTCCTTTTTCTTTCCTTCCATTTCAATGTGTCCGAACGACATTGTAATTAAAGAAGCAATCATTCCTGGATATTCCTTTACTTTAAAAATAATGCTCCAATCCCAATCGTTACTGCCCACAAGTTTGAGAAGCAAAATCGTTGAGAATATTAGGCCTACTACTCCAACACGAAAAACAATTCGGTAATAGTTTACAGAAGCGATTTGAGAAGCAACTAAATATTTGACGACATTTTCATAGTCGGGTTCTTTCGGTATGTCGGGTTCTTTTATGCCAAAGTAGTTTTCAATTTTGTCAATCATGCTTGTCAGTTTAATATTTACAGTGCCGTGCGTTCGGAGCGGTCAAGGTTGCCGATAACTGCTGTATTTACGAACTGAGTTACGTCAACCCACTCATAAATACTGTATTGCCTCCATTGCTATTTTCATGCTGGAAAGGTAGACCCCGCCTACTAGAAAAAAAACGGGGAAAACCACGTTTTTTATTTGAGAAATATTTTGCATAGAAACTTTAATGCTGCAGTCGCTGTGCATTTAAAAACCTCCTCCTACGCCAAGGCTACGGAGGACTAACCCTCCTCGTCAAGGCTACGGAGGACTTATAAACGCTGTGCATTTAAAAAAGCAATAGGCAAATCTGTTTTTCCTTTAGTGGCAAGGTCGGCCATGATTTCGCCTACTACGGATACAAACTTAAACCCGTGCCCGCTAAAGCCGGCCGCTATGGCCACGCGCTGATCGTAGCCCGGCAGAAAATCAATCACAAAATGTTCATCGGGTGTGTTGGTGTACAGGCACGTCTTCATGGTATGCGTAGCCGCATAGGCATTCGGCAAAAAGCGATGGAGCGCCTGCACCAAATGTTCTTCATCATTAACGGAAGTAACGCGGTTGACCTGATCGGGCTGTGAGACATCGCCCGGAAAATGATAGGCGAGCTTCATGCCGATGGGCGCACCAAATTGCGCCACGGGCAATTGCGGAAATCCATAGTACA
>CANHBE010000150.1 GCA_947458575.1 Flavobacteriaceae bacterium
AAACGAAAACCAGGTTTTATCAAGCATCTACCTCTGAATTATATGGCTTGGTGCAGCAAGTGCCGCAAAGCGAGACCACTCCCTTTTATCCTAGATCACCTTATGCGGTGGCAAAGTTGTATAGCTATTGGATTACGGTAAACTATCGTGAGGCATATAATCTTTATGCTTGCAACGGGATTTTATTCAATCATGAATCTCCCTTACGCGGAGAGACCTTTGTTACCAGAAAAATTACAAGGGCTGTTAGCAGGATCGTATTGGGGTTGCAGCAAACAATGTTCATGGGTAACATTGATGCGAAGCGAGATTGGGGGCATGCGAAGGATTATGTGGAGGCCATGTGGTTGATGCTTCAGCAAAATACTGCTGAAGATTTTGTGATTGCCACTGGAGTGACTACCACCGTAAGAGAATTTATAATTAAAGCATTTAAGGAGCTTGATATTACACTCCAATTTTCAGGAGACGGCATCAACGAAAAGGGGGTAGTAACAAAATCTGACAACCCAGCATTTTTGGTAAAAGTCGGCCAAGAAGTAGTTAGAATCGATCCAAAGTATTTCCGCCCTACAGAAGTTGAACTCTTGATAGGTGATCCAACTAAAGCTATGTCAAAATTGGGATGGAAACCAAAATATGATTTGGATGTATTAGTGAAAGAAATGATGGCAAGCGATTTGGAGCTTTTCAAACGAGACCACTATCTCAAAGAGGGCGGCCATAAAATTTTCCAATACCACGAATAATGGAAAAGTCCTCCAAAATATATGTGGCGGGTCATCGGGGTATGGTGGGTTCAGCGATCGTAAGAAAACTAAATTCTGAAGGCTATACAAATTTAGTACTGCGCACGTCTGCTGAGCTTGACTTACGAAATCAAAATCAGGTTGAAAGCTTTTTTGCCACCGAAAAACCGGAATATGTTTTTTTAGCAGCTGCGAAGGTGGGGGGAATCATGGCTAACAATACTTATCGGGCTGATTTTCTTTATGATAATTTGATGATCGAGATCAATGTGATTCATCAGAGCTATGTAAATAAGGTAAAAAAACTTTTGTTTTTAGGTTCTTCATGTATTTACCCAAAACTGGCACCTCAGCCTCTAAAAGAAGAATATCTTTTATCAGGATATTTGGAAGAAACCAATGAGCCTTATGCCATTGCAAAAATCGCTGGAATTAAACTCTGCGAAAATTATCGCAGGCAATTCGGATGTGATTTTATCAGTGCCATGCCAACTAATTTGTACGGTCCGAATGATAGTTATGATTTGAATAATTCGCATGTTATTCCAGCTTTGTTAAAAAAAATTAGCGATGCGAAGAACGCTAATTTGAGTTATGTCGAGGTATGGGGTTCTGGAAATCCGCTGAGAGAATTTTTACACGTGGAGGATTTAGCCGATGCTTGTTTATTCCTAATGAACAAATATTCTGGGGATAATTTTGTCAATATCGGTTCAGGCCAAGAGTTATCGATCAAAAATCTAGCACTCACAATAAAGAGTATCCTAGGATTTGAAGGCGAATTGAAATTTGATCCTGCAAAACCGGATGGAACTCCGCGCAAGTTGATGGATGTGAGCAAGCTCAAAGAAATGGGATGGGAACACCGAATCGATCTTGTTTCGGGTTTAAAGGCGGTACTCAGAAACGGATTTGAAAAGGAGGTTTAACGAAATTAATTAGATTCTAAAAAAAGAAGTCAGATACATATGCTGAATGATAAAAGTGTTTTGATTACTGGTGGTACTGGATCTTTTGGTAAGATGTTCACCAAGTTAATTCTTGAGAAGTATCCCAAGGTAAAACGATTGGTTATTTTGTCCCGTGACGAACAGAAGCATTATCAAATGTCGATGGAATATCCGGAGTCAAAGTATCCGGTGTTGCGCTATTTCATTGGCGATGTTAGAGAAGAAAGTAGATTGATAAGTGCATTTGAAGGTATTGATGTGGTTATTCATGCGGCTGCCATGAAACATGTTCATTTGGCTGAATACAATCCCATGGAATGCGTTAAGACCAATATTCTTGGCGCAGAAAATGTAATAAATGCTGCTCTAAAATGTGGCGTTAAAAAAGTGGTTGCTTTATCAACTGACAAAGCCGCGGCACCGATTAATTTATACGGTGCCACGAAATTAGCCTCTGACAAATTGTTCATAGCTGCTAACAATATCAGAGGGAAAAGAGACATTACTTTTTCTGTGGTGCGCTATGGGAATGTTATGGGCTCGAATGGCTCGGTTATGCCGTTCTTTTTAAGTAAGAAAAGAGATGGTGTATTGCCAATTACCGATAAGAGAATGACAAGATTTAACATTTCATTACAAGATGGCTGTGAAATGGTTTTTTATGCAATTGACAAAGCATGGGGAGGGGAAATATTTGTACCCAAGATACCATCCTACAAGATAGTGGATGTTGCCACAGCCATCGCCCCAGAGTGCAAACAAGTAGAGGTAGGTGTGCGGCCCGGGGAAAAGCTTCATGAAGAAATGATTACCGTTTCGGACTCTTACAATACAGTAGATATCGGCAAATATTATGCTATTCTGCCACAGCAGCCAAACTTTAATTTATCTGAGTATAAAACTCACTTTAATGCGCAAAGTGTACCTCAGGAATTCAGTTATAATTCAGGCAATAATGACCAATGGGAAACGGTGGAAAGTTTAAGAGTGCTCATAAAAGAATTTGTTGACCCTTCATTCATAATATAGCAACTATGAACGTCTCAATTCCATATGGAAAACAATCCATTACTGAGGAGGATATTCAAGCAGTAGTTGAAACGTTAAAATCGGATTTCCTTACACAAGGTCCAAAAGTTGCCGAATTTGAGAAGGCCTTTGCTCAGTATGTTGGAAGTCAATATGCAGTGGCGATCTCTAACGGAACGGCAGCATTGCATTTGTGTGCGCTGGCGTTAGGGGTGAGTAAAGGTGATAAAGTGATAACGACACCCATAACGTTTGCCGCTTCTGCTAATTGCATTCGATATTGCGATGGTGAAGTTGTTTTCTCAGACATTGACCCCACGACCTACCTTTTAGATCCAATTCACGTTCGAAAACTTCTTGAGTCCTCTCCAAAAGGAACCTATAAAGGAATCATTCCAGTTGATTTTGCCGGTAGGGCAGTTGACTTAGAAATTTTTAGAGAATTGGCAGATGAGTTTGACCTTTGGATAATCGAAGACTCGTGTCATTCGCCTGGAGGCTATTTTGTAGATCGTTCTGGTAAGCACAGGAATTGTGGAAATGGGACCTTTGCCGACTTAGCAATATTTTCATTTCATCCGGTTAAGCATATTGCTACAGGAGAAGGTGGAATGATCACAACCAATAATGAAAGGCTTTACAAAGAATTGTTAAAGCTTCGCACGCATGGAATTATTCGGGAAAGTGCGTCATATATTAATGATATTAATTTTGCTGTAGGAGATCAACAGCATGAAAATCAGTATCCCGGTTGGTACATGGAAATGCAAGACCTCGGATTTAATTATAGGCTAACCGATTTTCAGTCTGCACTAGGATTATCTCAACTTAAAAGGGCTGAAGATGGTTTGACAAGGCGTAGAGCAATTGCTGCCATTTATCAAAAAGCGTTCATTGGTCATCCCTTCATAAAAGGACAATCTATGGTCATTGAAGGTCATGCTTACCATCTTTACATAATTGAAGTTGAGAATAGATTAGGTCTTTATAATCATCTTCGTAAACACGGTATATTTGCACAAATTCACTATATTCCAGTACATCTTATGCCTTACTATAGGAAATTTGGATGGAAGGAGGGTGATTTTCCACTTGCTGAGAACTATTATAAAAGCTGTATCAGTTTACCGATTTATCCAAGTTTGAGTAATCAGCTGCAGGAGTATATAATTCAAACGATAATGGAATTTTATAAATAAATAAGTGGTACCGAAGTTAGAGTCTGAAAGATTGATTTGCAGAAAACTATCTCTTGAACATTGCTCCGAAGAGTATGTTTCTTGGCTTAATAATCCACAAGTTAATCGATACCTGGAAACCACTGGAAACCAGACGTTAGAAACTTTAAGGAGTTATCTTTCTTCTGTTGAGGCCAATCCTAGTATTTTGTTTTGGGCAATCCATTTAAAGCACAATAACGCTCACATCGGAAATATTAAGATTGATCCGATTAACACAAAGCATGGTCTGGGTGAATACGGAATTCTTATGGGTGATACACGTGAATGGGGGAAAGGTTATGCGAAAGAAGCATCACATCTTGTACTTGGCTATTGTTTTAATTCTGTTAAATTAAGAAAGATCACCTTGGGGGTTGTTGATGAACATGTAGCTGCAACTACTTTGTATAAATCACTTGGGTTTAAAGTTGAAGGTACATACGAGCGTCATTGGTTTTATGAAGGAAGCTATTTGAATGTTATCAGGATGGCATTTTTTAATCCAAACATAATTTAATGGCCAATTCTATTGTTTTAGGTACAGTTCAATTTGGGCTTGACTACGGAATAAGCAATAGTTCAGGCAAAACAAAAATTGACGAGGCCTTCAGGATTTTAAGTCTTGCTTCTGATAAACAAATTACTACTCTTGATACGGCATACGCTTACGGAGATTCTTTAGATGTAATTGGGAGATTTCATAACGAAACCCGTCTATTTTTTTTAATTAATTCAAAATTTAAAACAGACAATAATCTCTCAATCTCCGAGCAATTAGAACGAACATTAGAAAAACTACGAGTTGATTGTCTTGAAACTTATTTTTATCATCGTTGTGAAGATTTGGGGCGATCAGATGTTGATCAAGAGCTAAACTCACTCAAGTTGAAAGGATATATTAAAAAAATAGGCGTTTCTATTTACACCAATAGTGAGTTTAAGAGGGCAATTGAAACTGAAAATATTGATGTAATTCAAATTCCGTTTAATTTACTTGATAATTTCTCGAAGAGAGGCTCTTTGATTCAGTCAGCAAAGGAGCAAGGAAAGGAAATTCAGTGCCGTTCTGTTTTTTTGCAAGGTCTTTTTTTTATGGAATCGAATAACCTTCCAGCTAAGTTAAAAGACTTGATTCCATACTTGAATAAGCTTAAGGAGTTGGCACAAAAAATGAAAATCAGCGTTGAGGGGATGGCTTTAAAATATGCACTAAATCAATCGTTAATAGATAACGTTTTGATAGGAGTTAATACGCAGGACCAGTTAGCTTCAAATTTGATAAACTCTAAATTAGAACTGCCTAGCAACTTTGTTCAAGAAATTGATTGTATAGACGTCAGTGAAACAAATTTACTTAATCCACAAAATTGGGTATGACTAAGATAGTAGCTATTACCCAAGCTCGTTATAATTCATCAAGATTACCAGGAAAGGTTCTTTTGAAAATTGGAGATAAGACGCTTCTTCAAATACATCTTGAGAGAATTTTGAAATCGAAAAAAATCGAGACAATTATCTTGGCAACAACGTTTGAGCAGCAGTCTGATCAATTGATTGGCATAGCCAGATTTTTGAATGTTGCTTCATTTCAAGGGTCAACTGAGAATGTGTTAGACCGATTCTATAAATCCGCTAAAGATCACAAGCCTGATTATGTGGTCCGACTTACATCAGATTGTCCGTTAGTTGATTCGGCAATTATTGATCAAGTTGTAGAAAAATGTATTTCCGGTAGATATGATTATTGTTCCAATACGCTGAATCCAACTTTTCCTGATGGAATGGATGTGGAGGTCATGAAATTTAGTGCCTTGGAGGAGGCTTGGCACAATGCAATAAAGATTTCGGACAAAGAGCATGTTACTCCATTTATTTGGAGCAATTCGACATTGAAAGGAGGAGTTTTATTCAAAAGTTCAAATTTTGAGAATGCAGATGACCTATCACAAATTAGATTAACAGTTGACGAGCCAGAAGACTTTGAGTTGATCAGTGAGCTTGTTCTTACCTTAGGGGATGATAAGCCCTGGAAAGCTTATGTAGATTATTTAACCGGGAATCCAAAGACGCAAACTATAAATTCAAAATTCAAAAGAAACGAAGGATATATGAAATCAATTCAATTCGAAAAAGTGCGACTTCGATCCATTACTAATTTTTCTAATTCCAATTCTTATCGATCTAAAATACACAACCTGATACCTGGGGGTGCCCATACCTACTCGAAGGGGGATGATCAATTTCCAGAGCTGTCACCTGCAGCTATTGCTTACGGGAAAGGCTCACACGTTTGGGATATTGATGGAAATGAATACCTCGATTGCTCCATGGGCCTTACTTCTGTAAGCTTGGGTCATGCCTATGAACCCGTAGTGAATAAAGTAAAGGAAGAATTGGAGAGGGGGGTAAATTTTCAACGCCCATCTTATCTGGAGATGGAAATGGCTGAAAAATTTCTTTCTCTGGTGCCACAGCATAACATGGTCAAGTTTGCAAAGAATGGATCAATTGTAACCACTGCTGCAGTGAAAATTGCAAGGGCGTATACAGGAAGAAAG
>CANHBE010000151.1 GCA_947458575.1 Flavobacteriaceae bacterium
ATTAACTGTTTTTATTCCCAAGAAAATTCCACCTGTTTCTGTTTTAGAGCTTTCATAGGTTTCGGCGACAATTGCTAAAAAGGCTCTCTCTGAAAAAATAGTTTGGAGTTTTAAGTAGTTTAACATTTTTACTAAACTGATTCGTGTTGGGGATTGTCACAGGACATTTCTTGAAAGTAAGGTTCTCTGAAATATTCTATCTTTTTTGCCATAATTGGATCGTGACCTTGAATAAAAATTATTTGTTCATTGCGATTCATTCTCATGATTTCATCAGGATGTAGAAGGTCTCTAACTTGTTGGTTTCTTGTAGTTCCAGAACTTGTGCTATTGCCACCAACTTGACCATAACTTTGATTTTGACCCTCGCTAGTCGATATCACTTCAATTGTTGTTTTGCCTAGCTTTTCTGAGACATATTTGGCCGTCTCTAAGTCGGCGACCCCAAAATACTGCTGCACCTTGCTACTAGAAATAAATGGTTGCCATTCATCATTGGGATAAAGTGCTTTTATTTGAGATAAATCTTGTAAAATTGTCCAAATAGTTGCGCCATAACCTCTGACAATTGAAACAGCATCTCTTAGAGAATCCATCCGACCTAATTGTGCCATTTCATCTAGTAAGAATAAAACTCGATGTCTCGGTTTACCTTGAACACTTAAAATGGCTCGAATAGCCGTACTTATCCATAATCGGAGTAAGCGAGAATAGGATGATAATTTATCAGTAGGTAAAACTAAGTAAAGAGAAACATCACCCGTTCTTTTGAGGTCTTTAATATCAAAACTACTCCGAGATAAAGACTTGATAACTCTGGGAGAGTCAAGAAATCCGGTATTACTTTTAACAGTGGAAAGGACACTAGAAGCGGTGTTTTCTGCTAATTGTTTGAAACCAGATGCGGTTCTGGCAATTATTCCATGAGCATAAGAAGAGCTTTCCATCATGTTAAGGTGAAAAGCTAATTCATCAGGAGGAGAAGTGAGTAGTTTTCTTACCTCTCCTAGATGTCTCGATTCTTCAGGGGATTCACAAACGACATAGAGAATAAATCCAGTTAAAAGAGTAACTGCTTCATCATTAAAATATTTATCGTTACCCTGCTCACTTTTTGGTCTTAAAATTAAAGAATCTGCTAAAGTTCTAGCATCATCTATTAAGTCATCTTCATCAGGATCTAAAAGATCTAAAGGATTCAATTGAGCCTGATCTTTTTTGTCACAAATTCCAAAAGGATCTAAACAAAGTACATTTTGTCCCATGCGTTGGCGTGCAAATGCTGTTACTGCATAATTTTCTCCTTTAGGATCTGTAACAATAACTGAGCCGGGATAGGTTAAAAGATTAGGAATAACTACTCCAACACCTTTACCCGCACCGGGGGGAGCAATAGTTATTAAATTGCCTTCAAAGCCACTCCAATCTTGATTAAATCTAAGTAGTAGTGAATCTGATTGTGTTTTTCGTGAGATCATTCCTTTCTTTTTCGTAATTTTTCCTAGCACAAGACCTTGAGAATCAAATAGATTTAAGGCTTCCAGATCTTTTTCATTTGACCAACGTGCTGTAGCTTGTCCACCACCAATTTTTTTTCTATCTGAACTTTTAGAAGGAAGAGCAAAGCTTTTTACTTGAAAGATCATTGCTGCTATAAACCCAACCCCAAAAATCAGAGCAAGATAATCAACGGTTAATTGAGGGACAAGATATTTAGCAGCGAGAACAAATAGCAAACCTGTTAAGAAATGAAAGGGATAGCGACGAACAATGTTGAAAAACATTAGCAGTATTTTACCTGCTACTGCTATAGATATTTCAAACATTTTGAACACTAAGTTAAATTGATCTTCAGGCATAATTTTTTCCTCTATTTTTGATTTCTAGGTGGTTGTATCATTATCTTTCATTGCTGCGTGTTTGCATAATTGGTTGTTGACTTAAATTAGCAGCATTTCTAGCAACTTCTTGCATTTGTTTCTGTCTTTGTTCTTCAAGGGTTTTTTGACGAGCAGCTTCTTCTCTTTCTTTTTTGTCTTTTAAAATACTTTGCACCTGATGATCTTTTTCGCTTTTAAGTCTTTCTTTAGTACCATCATTTTTTTGACGATTAACTTCTTCTCTTGCTTTCATAACTTCTTTTGTAGCTTCAGAAAATTTTTGTCTTTGTTGGTCTTGTCGTTGTTTGAGAAGTTTCCTCAAATCATTAGCTTGACTTCTACAATTCTGAGCATCTCGATATTCCTGTTTAGCTTTTTCTATAAGAGCCTTACGCTCTTGATCACTAGCACCCTTTGCCATTTCACTATATTTGTTAGCTTCTGCTTGGTGTGCAGCAGCTTTTGCTTCAAGCTGATTAATATGATGTTGTAATTCAGCGTCACTGGGAACAAATTCGTTAGGCATAAATTCACCTCTTGGTAAAGTTTTAAGTGGAAATAAAAGGATACAATTTATCGGTCACTAGGTATTGTAGCCGACGATATGTAAAAGCCAGAGTTGTTAATTAAACTCTCTATCTGTTCACTATTAGCCATCCCATTAAGAAATATCTGACCATCTTGATAAATCCTAATTTCTAAACGATTGGCAATGTTGGTTAAAGTATTTTTCATGTGTAAGTATCGCGGTGAAAGGAAGTGATATTGTTGATTAGAAGAACCAACCCAAGGACGATTTATGTCATTTAAATCTTGACGATAAGGACCGTCAATTAATAAATCGGTTACTGCAAGTAAATTATGCCAATCTTGCCGAGAACTGGTGCTAAGATTCTCATAAAGATACCCAGTAAAAGTGACAACTGACAAGCCTACTTTTTGTAACAATTGACCAAGATGAGCTAGAGCCGCAGCTTGGGCAAAAGGTTCGCCACCGACAAAGGTTACTCCTTCTATAGTTGGACCGCTGAGAATGCGCTCGAAAAGACGTTCTGTTTCAACAATTTTGCCACCGTTATCTTCCCACGTCCAAGGAACAGCACAGCCAGGACATCGAATTGGACAACCTTGAACCCAAATACAAGCACGTTCTCCGGGTCCTTCAGCCCGCGTATGAGGCAAAAACTTATTGATTCGTAATTCCATAGAAAAAGCCAAGATTATGTTAATAGAGTTAGCAATTGATGAACAAACTAGAAGCCTTTTAACTTCTATCCTGTACGGTTTCGTCTATTTGTTGACTTAACCAAACTTCTTGATTCTCGTAATATTCAGGAGTATAGGAAGACTCATATACTTCAGCATTGAGAACTTCTTCTAAAATTTCAATATAGTCGGTACAAGCTTTGCCTTTAATACCCTGAACTTCTGCTTGTACGCGACCATCAGGGAAAATCCGAAGTTGTATTTTTTTAGACATAGTTGACTCTCCTTAAGTTATTAATTAAAAATCAATTAGACGTTGATCTTGAGCGTCTGAAATATTTTCAGATTGGTAAGCAAGAATAACAGCTTTTGCTTTTAACTTTGTTACTAGATGAGGTTGTAATTGTAAAAATTCGGCAACTTCCTCAATACTACTAAATCCTAAACGCAATTCACGTTCTCTGATTAGATTTTCGGCTTTGTTTATTGTCATATTTGGCAATAAAAGTAAATCTTCTAGGGGAGCATTATTCAAATCAACAGGTTCAAATTCAACAGGTTCAAATTCAACAGCTTTTTCTTGTTGAGAAGAATATTGTTTTTCTGTCTTTTTAGATATAGTCTCTGTTGGTTTTTGTATATTTTCTAATGTGGAGGGTGGAATTAATTCTCTTAGTTGTCGAATCTCTGTTATTGGAGTCCATTCTATCATTCCAGGCTTCCAAAATAGACATCCATTAGGATTTATTTGGCGTGTAGTAAGCAAATGCCGAACGGTATCTAAATCATACGGACCATAAGTTTCACCTGATACTCTTAAACTATAATTATTTTCTCGAAGATTTTTGTAATTTTCGGCGGCTTCTATCGCCTTTTCAATTGCATCTAGAGCTAAAGTAGCTTCTCTCGTGCTAAAAGGTTCCACTGTATGCTGTCCAGACGCACTGGTGATAATCAGTCTTTCTTGACTCGGTTCATTTTCTTTACTACCACCACCTATAGCTACACTACTTATTATCAGAGCCAAATAAAAAAAGATTCGTGGAAATATTGGCCAAGTTAAAATAAGACAACCTGCAAAAAGAATGATTGCGATTACAGTTTTACTAGACTTGATTGTGACCACAGACGCAAACTGTATAGCTCCAACAAAAACAATAAAAATTAATGCTAAAACAAAAAGGAATATATTGCTTTGATAAGTTGTATATAAATGAAATACCATTATCCCAACAATAACAAGTTCAAGGAGCCATAAAACAGGATGTACTTTAGCTGGTATCTCCTCTTTTTTAAAGCTGACAATTTCATCTGTCTTGAGTGTTTTATTCGCTAAATAAACATTTCGGTCTGTCACTTTAAGTCCAGATTCATTGAAGTAAACCTCTTCTTGATCTTTCATTTTTTAATTCCTCCTCAAGAATTAATTGTTAATGTCAAAAGTATAGAATTGTCTTCTTGTACTTCTTCGCTTTCAATAACAAGGTTTCGCTCTTTAGCTCTTTGTTTCAGTGATTCGAGAGTTTCCTTTTGGATTTGAAGCTTGTAATCTTCATCAATGGTTGATAAGCTGTTGTAAATTAACTTCAGTTCTTTGGCGTTAACTTCAACAAAAAACGAACCATCATCGGAAGGAAAAAAGCACAAGGAGGTTGGACCAACATTACAAATCAACTCGCCATTTATTGTTTCTTTGGGAAGCATACCAAACTTTATTAAGGTTTGACGTAACAGATTTTTATCTCGAAAGTTTGTAGGAAATACTTCAGATTTTGTTGATTCCACCAGTTCAATCGTTTTAGCTGATTTAACTGATTGACTGGTGGAATCATTAGTAGCATAAAAAATTTGACGACCAGCACGCTTTTCTACAGCCTTAATAAAGCGATTAAGTACATCATCTGGAGTAGATTTTCTAAACACAGCAACCCATTGGCCATCTATTAAATCCCAGAAAAAGAAATCTTTTTCTCCTTGTAGATGGGTTTTATAACTACTTCCCCACTTTTCTGCATCGTAACCAGCACCTATAACAAAACGTTCTAGTTCATTACCATCCTTGAAATTAGTGGGAACTTTATTTTGTGAAGAAGCTGCCCATTCTTCTAATTTATCTTTGCCAACTATTGCTCTTAAAGCTAAAGCAACTGGAAGTAATAAAAGACTGATAGACATAAAATTATTTCTCCTTTAGAAATCAATAGTTCTGCCGCCTCGTGACACCCGAACGTCAACATCAGCTTTTTCGATTTTTTGGTCGTAACCTGATCTGTCTTGGTTGCTGGTTGCTGCTACAGCCCTCACGTTTGCCCATTCTCGGATAGCATGAATTTGTTCAGCTTGTGTGACTGAAAGTGGTACAGTGTTTTTTATGGCTAGGGAAAAATCATCAGATTCGATACTACGATTCTCAGCAAATGCTTCAAATAGGGCTGAGATTACCGCTTGTTCAACTTCCGCACCCACAAAACCTTCAGTTATCTGAGCTAAACTAACTAGAAAATTTTCGTTTAGCTGTAGATTGCCACACACTTCAGGCTCTTGTAAACGTTTGTTTAGATGAACACGAAAAATCTCCTTTCTTTCATGTAAAGTGGGCAAATCGACAAAGAAAATTTCGTCAAAACGACCTTTTCTAAGTAGTTCAGGTGGCAAACTGTGTATATTATTGGCGGTCGCTGCTACAAAAACAGGTTTTGTTTTCTCTTGCATCCAAGTCAGAAAAGTACCAAAAACACGAGTAGAAGTGCCACCATCTCCGCCAGAACCAGAAACACTACTGAATCCCTTTTCTATCTCATCAATCCAGAGAATACAAGGAGCGATTGCCTCAGCAGTTTTGATAGCTTGACGCATATTCTCTTCACTGCTGCCAACTAAACCACTGAAAACTTTACCCATATCTAGGCGCAGTAATGGCAATTGCCACATAGCACTAATCGCTTTAACAATTAAACTTTTTCCACAGCCAGGGACACCTGTAATCAATACGCCTTTTGGTGGAGGAATATGATAAAGCTGTGCTGATTCCTGCCAAGATTTGTTACGCTTACTAAGCCAGCGTTTTAAATTTTCGAGTCCTCCTACATCCTCTAGATTGATGGTACTTTTAATAAATTCTAAAATGCCTGTTTTTCTGATAATTTGCTGTTTTTCTTCAAGTATAATCTCAATGTCTGAAATGTCGAGTCTTCCGCCTTCGACCATTGCACGAGCAAAAGCATTTTCCGCTTCCTGTAAAGTCAAACCTAATGCTGCTTTTGCTAAACGTTCAGTTTCCTCGTCGTTAAGCTCAATAATAATTTTGCCACTTTGCCGATTTGCTGTAATCATCTCCTCTAAAACAGCCTTAATTTCCTCAAAAGATGG
>CANHBE010000152.1 GCA_947458575.1 Flavobacteriaceae bacterium
CTTGAAACAAAAACACTGTTTCGACTGTAATCGAATTGTAATAAATCAGTATTAATGAATACCGGATTGCTGTTGTTGTAATTTAAAATAAACTGATATTTAGAAAAATCTTTGGTAATATCTAGTGGCACAGAAACCTGACTCACCCCATTGAAAAGAATGACTGTATCAAGTCCGTCACCTAAAATACCAAGATTAGTCACATTTTTGGTTAAAGTCGGATTGGTGAAATCATAAAAATCAATAATCAGTCGAGGCGTAGTTTCAGTTGTTTCACTGCAGATATCGTCCTTTTCGCAACTCGAAAAACATGCTGCAAGTAAAAGGATAATTATACTTAGTTTTTTCATAAATCGCTCAATCTTAACGCGTGCTTATTGTATCGCGTGTTACCATTATTGAATCTGGATTTTATTTTCTCAGCTCTAAAAGTACGACATTTTCAACATGATGTGTTTGCGGAAACATATCGACCGGTCGAACCCTTGTTACCTGATATTTTTGATCCATCAGCGCTAAATCGCGCGCTTGTGTGGCCGAATTACAACTTACATAGACCACTTTTTTTGGTGCGATTCGCAGGATTTGTTCGACAACATCTTTGTGCATTCCATCTCGCGGCGGATCTGTGATAATAACGTCTGGCTGACCATGCTGAGCAATAAAAGCTTCATTGAAAACTACTTTCATATCGCCTACAAAAAACGAGCAGTTCATAATCTTGTTGCGCTTTGCATTTTCCTTGGCATCCAGGATAGCTTCCGGAACGCTCTCTACACCGACAACTTTCTTAGCATTTCTTGAGACAAATTGCGCTATAGTTCCTGTTCCAGTATATAAATCGTAGACAATTTCATTTCCAGTTAGGCCGGCAAAGTCTCGTGCAACTTTATACAGTTCATAAGCTTGCGCTGAATTGGTTTGGTAAAAAGATTTTGCGTTGATGCTGAACTGCAAACCTTCCATCTCCTCCAGAATATAATCGCGACCTTTGTAAAGAATGATATTCTGATCATAAATGGTGTCGTTCGGCTTAGCATTGATGACGTATTGGAGCGAGGTAATATTCGGAAATTTTTCCAATAAATGATTGAGTAGAAGTGCACGTTTCGCTTCATCATCTTTGAAAAACTGAACAAGTACCATAATTTCACCAGTAGAAGCAGTGCGTATCATCAAGGTCCGAAGAAGACCTTCGTGATTTCTCGGATCGAAAAATTCCAAATCGTTTGCGATAGCAAAATCACGTATTTCATTCCGAATAGCATTGGATGGATCTTCTTGTAAATGACATTTGGTAATGTCTAGAATTTTGTCCCACATTTTTGGAATGTGAAAGCCAAGAGCATTCCTATTACCCAGGTCTTCGGTAGATTCAATTTCTTTTTCCGTGAGCCATCGCGAATTTGAGAATCCAAATTCCATTTTGTTGCGATAGAAAAACTGCTTTTCAGAACCCAAAATCGGTTCGAATTCCGGAAGTTCGATTTTTCCAATCCGTTGCAAGTGATTCTTTACTTCATTTTGTTTGTAATGCAACTGTTGGGAATATTTCATATTCTGCCATTTACAGCCACCGCATACCCCAAAATGCTCGCAAATCGGTTCAACTCTATCCACAGAAAATTCATGAAATCGAATGGCTTTACCTTCATAATAAGCCTTTCTTTTTTTGAAAGTTTGGATGTCAACCACATCACCGGGAACCACATTGCCAACAAAAATGACTTTGCCATCAGGCGCTTTCGCAACAGAAACGCCTTTCGCTCCAGCGTCTAAAATTTTTATGTGATCAAAAATAATTTTATCTGTGGTTTTCTTTCCCATGGCGCAAAAGTAGGGAAAGTTTGTTAGTTCTGAAAAAGATAAACTATTGTTCTACTGCTGATTTAAATTTTTAGAAAGTTCGCTTGTATTTGAAGTGATTTACTGCTGCGATAACTTAAATTGCGTTGACAACTTTTCCTTATATTTACCCAAAATAATAACCAATGTGCGCTACAATTAATAAGAACGAATTTATGCAGGAAGCCATTCGCCTGTCAATAGAAAACGTAACGAGTGGCAAAGGCGGACCTTTTGGCGCCGTCATAGTTAAAGATGGAAAAATTATCGCACGCGGTGCTAATCAAGTGACTTCCTCAAATGATCCGACTGCGCACGCCGAAGTAGTAGCAATAAGAAACGCCTGCAAGGAATTGGGTAGTTTTCAATTGGATGGCTGCGAAATTTATACGAGTTGTGAACCTTGTCCGATGTGTCTCGGCGCGATTTATTGGGCACGTCCTGATAGAATGTATTTTGCCAATACAAAGAAAGATGCAGCTGATATTCAATTTGATGATCAGTTTATTTACGAAGAACTGGAGATTCCATATAGCAACCGTAAACTTGAAACGATTCCGATGATGCGCGAAGAAGCGCTAGAAGCTTTCCGTCTGTGGACAGAGAGCGTCAATAAAATAGAATATTGATTTCAAAAATGGCATGATTGAATTTCTCTTAAATAACAGAAAAATACAAACCGATAAAGCACCGAGTACAACCTTACTCGATTTTGTTCGATATGATGAAAATCTTCGAGGGACGAAAATAGGTTGTCGCGAAGGCGATTGTGGTGCTTGTACAGTGCTAATCGGTTCGTTAATCAATGGAAAGCTCGAATACATGAGCGCAACTTCTTGTCTGACACCAATAGCCAACGTATACGGGAAACACGTTGTTACAGTCGAGGGACTCAACTTATCCAGTAAACTCAATCAAGCGCAACAAGCGATGGTGGATTGCTCGGGAACCCAATGCGGTTTTTGCACGCCCGGATTTGTCAACTCGATGTGCGGATTTGCTTTGAATACAACGCTGCCAACTGTGGAAAGTGCCATCAGTGCTATCGATGGAAATATTTGCCGTTGTACCGGTTACAAATCTATAGAACGCGCCGCCGTCAAGTTAACACAAGAACTGGAATGGAAAGACACCAGTCGACCTTTAGCATGGTTAGTAGAACATGATTTTATTCCTGCGTATTTTTTGGAAGTCGAAGAGCAGCTGAAGCGTTTTGATCTCCAGTACGATACCGATGGACACATTCCAATTGGTGGCGGTACAGATTTGTATGTGCAAAAACATGATGTCTTGCACGAGATGGAAATGACGTATTTATTTAATAGGTCAACACTCAACGGAATCACTTTTGAGGGTTCGAAATGCATTTTAAAATCGGCAGTAACTGTAACTGATTTGCTGGAAAATGAAACTTTATTGAATGCCATTCCTAACTGGTACAAGTACTTGAAGTTGGTTTCCTCAACACCTATTCGAAATATCGGAACTATAGCAGGAAATCTTGCAAATGCCTCTCCAATCGGTGATTTTACTATTATCTTGTTGGCGATGAATGCTCAATTGACATTAACCAATAAAGATCACGAGTCAAGACAATTGCCACTTAAAGATTTCTATTTGAGTTACAAAGTGCTCAACAAAACTGCCGACGAAATCATTACTGAAATTTCATTTGATTTACCGTCAAAATCGACTCAATTTCACTTCGAGAAAGTATGCAAACGTCAGTATTTAGATATTGCCAGCGTCAATACCGCCATCAGAATTACTTTGGATGGTGACGTAATCCAAGAAGCACACTGCTCTATTGGAGGTGTTGGTCCTGTTCCAAAGTTTTTAGCAAAAACATGTGAGTATTTGACTCACAAGTCTATTGAACCTAAAGTGATTTTGCGAGCTGAAGAAATTATGCAAACCGAATTATCTCCTATGAGTGACGCGAGGGGCACTAAAGAATACAAAAGATTGTTAGCACGTCAGTTGTTTTTTGCGCATTTCATTGAGATATTTCCAGATACAATCAAAATGCACGACCTGATATGATTAATATAGATGCCCATAATCACGTAAGAGGAAAGTCTGTTTATTTGGATGATATTCAAGAATTAAATGGCACTTTATACGCTTTGCCTTTTGATGCGACGGTCGCACATGCCAAAATCAAGAATATCGATTTGCAAAGAGCAATTCAACACAGTGGAATTGTTACCATACTTACCGCTAAAGATATTCCGGGAGAAAATCAAATAGGCGGCATTATTCCGGATGAGCCTTTATTTGCAGATGGAGAAGTGCACTTTAGAGGTCAGGTCATTGCCCTAATTGTAGGAACTTCCGAACATCATTGTCGACAAGCAGCTAAATTAATTCATGTTGAATACGAAGAACTGCCTGTTATTACAGATGCAAGAGATGCTCAACGACATAACCAATTAATCATTCCTCCAAGAACTTTTACTCTTGGAAACACTGAAGAGGCTTGGTCAACATGTGACTATGTTTGTGAAGGGCGAACAGATGTCAACGGTCAGGAACACTTGTACATAGAAACACAAGGTGCATACGCTCGGCCAAAAGAAGATGGTAGTATTGTTATTTCTTCTTCAACACAAGGACCAACAGCGGTTCAACGAATGGTAGCGCGTGTACTTGGTATTCCGATGCACAAAGTTGAAATTGATACAGTTCGCTTGGGTGGTGGTTTTGGTGGAAAAGAAGATCAAGCTACACCATGGGCGGTTATGGTGGCATTAGCATCTCAGCACCTGCAAAAGCCTGTAAAAATGGCGATGCACCGCATGGACGACATGAGAATGACCGGTAAACGTCATCCGTATTCGGCTGATTTTAAAATTGGCTTGTCCAAAGATCTAAAAATAATCGCATATGAAGTAACACATTACCAGAATGCAGGAGCCGCAGCGGATCTTTCTCCGGCGGTGATGGAGCGAACTTTATTTCATTCCACTAATGCTTATTTTGTTCCAAATGTAATCGCCAAAGCATACAGTTGTAAAACCAATTTACCGCCGAATACTGCCTTCCGCGGATTTGGTGGACCTCAAGGTAAGTTTGTAATTGAAGCAGCAATTGTAAAGGCTGCGGAAGCCATCGGTGTGAGTCCAGCTGTTATTCAAAAAGCAAATTTAGTTACAGATGGAAACGAACTATCGTACGGGCAAATTTTACAACAGACCAATGCTCATGCAAGTTGGGATTCAAGTATGAAAACCTACGATTATGAGACTCAAAAAAAGCGTGTTGCAGATTTCAATGCCAGTAATGCGAGATTCAAGAAAGGTTTGGCTGTGCAACCGATTTGTTTCGGGATTTCCTTTACCAATACAATGATGAATCACGCACGTGCTTTAGTGCATATTTACCATGATGGAAGTGTTGTCGTGAGCACCGGTGCCGTCGAAATGGGACAAGGTGTCAATACTAAATTGCTCCAGATCGCAACTCAAATCTTCGGTATTTCTGCTTCAAAAGTGCGAATAGAATCAACTAATACATTGCGTGTCGCCAATACTTCACCGACCGCTGCCAGCGCCGGAGCAGATTTGAACGGAAAAGCACTAGAGATTGCTTGTCACAATTTATTGAATCGTTTGAAGACGGTTGCGCTAAGCGAGCACAATGCAACTCAATTTGAAATTAGAGATGAACAAGTTTATGCCGATTCAAAGGTTACAAATATGACTTGGACAGACTTGGTGATGAAAGCATTTACACTACGCGTGGCACTCAGTGAAAATGCGCATTATGCTACACCAACAATTCATTATGACAAATCGAAAGAAAAAGGACACCCATTCGCATATCATGTCTATGGAACTGCAATCCTCGAAGTGACTGTCGATTGTTTGAAAGGCACTTATGACTTTGATAGTGTTAATATAGTTCATGATTTTGGACAAAGTATGAATAAAGATGTTGATAACGGCCAGATTGAAGGCGGCTTAGTACAAGGCATTGGATGGATGACACTCGAAGAGATTGTCTACAACGAGCAAGGCCGATTGGTATCCAACGCTCTTTCAACGTACAAGGTTCCGGATATTTATTCGGTGCCAAAGCATATTCAAATCAAGCATTTAGAGACTGAAGGTCACGAGTTGGCGATTAAAAAATCTAAAGCTGTTGGCGAACCTCCTCTCATGTACGGACTTGGCGCCTATTTCGCGATTCGTGCAGCAGTGAGAGCCTTTAATCCTGATGCAGATTTAGCAATCAATGCGCCATATACGCCTGAAAAAGTTTTGATGGACTTATACAAAATGTCATAAACTACTTTCAATTCGTAGCTTATGATACTTGATTTTTATGAAAAAGTAAAGACTTCTCTCTTAGCCGAAAAGCGAGGTGTATTGATGTTGGTTATTGCCAATGAAGGCAGTAGCCCAGGTCGGAAAGGTTTCAAAATGTTCGTGACTGCCAACCAAATGTATGGCACAATTGGCGGCGGTATTATGGAGCATAAGTTGGTAGAATATGCGAGAACTTTGCTTGATAAACCCACTTTTTTGCCATTTATAAAGCATCAAATTCACGACAAATCCGCAGCATTTGATCA
>CANHBE010000153.1 GCA_947458575.1 Flavobacteriaceae bacterium
GATAAATCCTTTTGTATTATAAGCTTTACCGGTAAGTTCTTCCCATGATTTCGCACCGGCACCATTCATTTGCATCGTAACCGATGGCTTACCTAACTGATCAAACGAATCACGCGCATCAGTAACAACACCGCCGCTCATAGCCGCTTGATTGTCTCTATTGCCTTTGAGAGCATACAATCCAACCGTGCTGATTGGCTTTTTGGTTTTTTCATCTATTTCTGTGGAAGGCTTACCCCAAACGAATTTGGCGAATCTTTTGTCTGCCGGCAACAAAGCTTTGATATCCGGACGCTTCAAATAACTATTGATAACAGCAGTATCTTTAGGATCTACAACTGCTAATACCGGTCCGCCACCTTGAGACACAAACTTATCAATCAAAGGATTATCACCTTTTTTAGTGGCTGTTGAGTCTTTTACTTTATCATCAGTCAACAACTTAGTGATTGAGTCATTTGTTGCTGCTGCGGTTTCTTGTGCAGGCTCAACTGCTTTTTCAGTAGCCTTCAATGCATTATTAGTAGCCATGAGGAAGTTACCCAACTCATCTATTTTGTAGGTTTCCCAAAACTCTAACTGAGCAGTACTCTGCAAAAGCTTCTTGATTCTATCCACATCTTTAGCACCGGGAAGTTCAACTAAGATTCTTCCTGATTGACCTAATTTTTGGATATTAGGTTGTGTCACGCCGAATTTGTCGATACGTTTTCTCAACACCTCAAAAGCAGACTCGATTGACTCGTCAACTTTTCTGCGGACAACTTTTTTGGTTTCGTCATCTGTCATTTTGAAGTTAACCACATCTCCTAAGGTCTTATTAGCAAAAATTTCAGGAGAGGCCAATTTAGTTGATCCTTTCGAAGCTAATTCGAACTCTTTGAAGAACACCTCGAGGTAATCTTCATTTCCTTGACGATTCTTAGTTGCATTATCAAGAGCTTGGTTAAAAACAGGATTGGTTGAATTATTGGCAAGTCCTTTTACAATATCTTTAACTGAGATTTGAAGTTGAACGTTAATTCCACCTTCTAAGTCAAGACCTTTGTTGATTTTTTTGTCTTTCACTTCATCATAAGTGAAATCCGTAAAACCAAGACTGAATACTTTCTCTTTCCCAATGGAATCTAAGTATTTTACTTCTTTTTCGTAGTTACCTTTAGCAAAAAGCTTTGCATCATTTTCTACATTATGAGCCACGAAAGTGAAAGAAAGTTGGTAAATACTAACCAATGCAAATAAAATTGCAAAAAATTTAACTAGTCCTCTATTCTGCATTATTACTAATAATTAATTAATTTTTGTTTTAAAATGTATCTCAAAAGTTAAAAAAGCACTGAAAAAAAATCAATTTTTAAAAAAATCAATCAAGCCAATACTTCCCCAATTTTTAAAACCGAGCAAATATATAATATACGTGTAGATTAACCAATTTATTTATCGATTAATCTTAAAAAAAAAGACTGCGAAATTGCAGTCTCTTATTGGTCTTATGAAAATCTTTATGCCAAAACTGACTTCAGGTCGGCATTCATACTTCGCACTGCGTCTGCACTCTTAGCGAAAGCTGTCTTTTCCTTCTCGTCTAGAGCTATTGAAACGATTTGTTCTATTCCATTTTTTCCGATGATGCACGGAACACCAATACAGATATCGTTCTGTCCATATTCACCTTCTAATAATACTGAACAAGCAATCATTTTCTTTTGATCATTCAAAATGCTATCGACAAGGTAAGCTACAGAAGCTCCAGGAGCATACCATGCTGAAGTTCCCAGTAATCCGGTTAAAGTTGCACCACCAACCATGGTATCAGCTGCTACTTTATCTAATTGTTCTTGCGACAGAAATTCAGACACCGGGATTCCGTTGTAAGCTGCCAAACGTGTTAATGGAATCATCGTAGTATCTCCATGACCGCCAATAACCATAGCGGAAATATCATTGATTGGTTTGTCTAATGCTCTTGACAAATAATATTTGAAACGTGAGCTATCTAAAGCACCGCCCATTCCGATAATTCTATTTTTAGGTAAACCTGTTGCTTTCAACGCCAAATACGTCATGGTATCCATCGGATTAGAAACTACGACAACGATGGTGCTTGGCGAAAACTTCAACACGTTTTCCACAACAGACTTTACGATTCCCGCATTGATTCCGATTAGTTCCTCTCGCGTCATTCCCGGTTTTCTCGGAATACCGGAAGTAATCACTACGACATCGCTGTTCGCAGTTTTCGAATAATCATTGGTAACGCCGCTCACTCGGGTATCAAAACCTGTGTTGGCCGCGCATTGAGAAATATCCATGGCCTTTCCTTCTGCAAATCCTTCTTTGATATCTAAAACTACTACTTCACTCGCGATGCCTCTGTATGCAATCACATCTGCGCAGGTTGCTCCTACGTTTCCTGCTCCTACTATGGTAACTTTCATTTTATTGAGTTTAATCGTTTATTTGTTTCATTGTTTATTTGTTAAATCGTTTATCTGTTACATCGTTTATTCGTTCGATTAAACGGTTAAACATTTACACGATTCAAGTTCTTTAAGCATCAATGTTGGCGTACACCGCATTCTTCTCGATAAATTCTCTACGTGGCGGCACCTCATCGCCCATCAACATGGAGAACACTTGATCTGCTTCCGCAAGGCTATCGATATTAACTTGTCTTAGGGTACGCATATTCGGATCCATGGTAGTTTCCCACAATTGCTCGGCGTTCATTTCTCCCAAACCTTTATAACGTTGGATTGTAGCACTTCCGCCCATTCTTTCGTTGGCTAAATCTCGTTGGTCATCATTCCACGCATATTCTTTCTTGTTGCCTTTTTTAACCATATATAAAGGTGGCGCAGCAATATATACGTGCCCTTGCTCAATTAATTCTTTCATGAATCTAAAGAAGAAAGTCAAAATCAAAGTAGAAATGTGACTACCATCGACGTCGGCATCACACATAATAATAACCTTGTGATATCGGAGTTTTTCTAAGTTCAAAGCTTTGCTATCTTCTTCTGTCCCAATGGTTACACCCAAAGCTGTGAAAATATTGCGAATCTCCTCGTTTTCGAAAACTTTGTGATGCATGGCTTTCTCAACGTTCAAAATCTTTCCTCGCAACGGAAGAATCGCTTGAAAATTTCGATCGCGACCTTGTTTCGCTGTTCCACCTGCGGAATCTCCCTCGACCAAATATACTTCACATTTCGCCGGATCTTGCTCAGAGCAATCTGATAACTTCCCAGGTAATCCACCGCCGCCTAGTACCGTTTTACGCTGCACCATTTCACGAGCTTTCTTCGCTGCATGACGCGCTTGAGCTGCTAAGATTACTTTTTGAACAATGATTCGAGCGTCATTTGGATTTTCCTCCAAATAATTTTCAATCATTTCGCTAACCGCTTGACTGACCGGCGAAACAACTTCTCTATTTCCTAGTTTGGTTTTGGTCTGACCTTCAAATTGAGGTTCAGCAACTTTCACAGAAATAATAGCAGTCAAACCTTCACGAAAATCATCCCCTGCGATTTCAAATTTCAACTTATCGAGCATGCCCGAAGAATCCGCATATTTCTTCAATGAACGTGTCAAACCGGTTCTAAAACCTTGCAAATGGGTTCCACCTTCATGCGTGTTGATATTGTTGACATAGGAAAATATATTCTCCGTATAACTCGTGTTATAGATCAGTGCGACTTCCACCGGAATCTCTCCTTTTTCGTTATCCATCGAAATTACGTGTGAAATAATCGGCTCACGATTGCCATCTAAATAACGGATGTATTCCTTCAATCCTTCATCGGAATGGAATACTTCCTGTAGAAATTTTCCTTCGCTATCAACCACTCGCTTGTCTGTGAAAGTAATTGTGATTCCTTTATTCAAAAACGAAAGTTCACGCATTCTCGCCGATAAAGTATCATAAGAAAACTCAATAGTTTGCGTAAAAATCTGATCATCGGGATAAAAAGTCTGCATTGTTCCGCGCTTGGTTGTTTCGCCGATTTGCTTTACCGGATATAACGACTTTCCTCTTTCGTATTCTTGTTCGTAGATTTTTCCATCTCTAAATACGGTAGAACGCATATGTTTTGACAAGGCATTAACTACAGAAACACCCACACCGTGTAATCCTCCGGAAACTTTATAAGAATCTTTATCAAATTTTCCTCCAGCTCCAATTTTGGTCATAACAACTTCGAGAGCAGACACACCTTCTTTCTTGTGCAAATCAACCGGAATACCTCGACCATTATCTTCTACAGTGACGGAACCATCTTCGTTTATTGCAACACTGATCGTATCACAATGCCCGCCCATCGCCTCATCTATAGAGTTATCTACCACTTCATAAACCAAATGATGTAATCCTCGAACACCAACATCTCCAATATACATCGATGGACGCATTCTCACGTGCTCCATCCCTTCCAACGCCTGAATACTATCTGCAGAATAATTGTGCTTTTTAACTTCTTCGCTCATAAATTTTCTTTGTAAAAATGTGTTTTTTGTAGAACACGCAAATATATTAAAACAGTACAGATTTCATAGTAAAAATGCGGTATTTGGCGATGAAGTTATTAACATTGTGTTGATTTAATTATCGACTAATTTCACAGCCGTTCCGAACCCATCGGGATAGACAATTTTGCCATAGTCAAAAGAGACTCCTGTAGCGATATCTTCTCCTAATAATAGTGCTCCATCAGCATCGAGATAGGTCAAAAGTGGTGCAATTTGACACAAGCCCGAAATTCCCACAGTTGATTCTGTCATGCAACCGGCCATAATATACAAACCCAATTCTTTCGCTTGTGAGATCATTCGTAATGCAGGCGTAATTCCACCGCATTTCATCAGTTTGATATTGACACCATGAAATAATGGAGCACAAGCCAAAACATCTGCTTCCTTTTGACAACTTTCATCGGCGATAATTGGCAAAACAGATTGTTCTTTTACGCGCTTCATTCCTTCAAAATCATTCGCTTGCAGCGGCTGTTCGATAAATTCTACGTTCAAATCTTTCAAGATTTTCGAATAACTGATTGTCTGCTCTGCTGACCAAGCGCAGTTCGCATCGATTCTGAATATTGCTGAAGTAACTTCTCGCAGGCTTGCGATAATTTCCATATCGTTTGGTGTGCCTAACTTTATTTTATATATAGGCCATGGTTTCTCGATAATTTTCTGACGCATTACGTCCAACTGATCGATGCCGATAGTGTAAGAAGTTAAAGGTGTTGGCGTTTCGTTGTTTGCCCAATGACTTCTCACGGTTCGATTTTGTTTCTTCGAAATATAGTCCCAATACGCAATATCGATAGCACACAAGGCGAAATAATCATCTTCCAAGACTTTTGATAAAAGCTGCCAAAGCTGAGCAGGATCGATCTCGTCAATATTTTCAACTAGTGGTTTTGCTTTATACAAACTCGCCGATAACTTTTCTTGGGTACTTTGATAATACGGATTGACTGTAGCTTCCCCGTAACCAGTATGCTTGCCGTCTGATATCTCCACAATAACTGTTCTTTGTACCGTAACGGTATAACGTGAAATGGTGAAAGGATGGCTTAGTGGCAAATCGTAAAACTGAAAATTGAGTGTAAGTCCCATTGTTCGCATTTGAAAAAATAAAAAACGCTGATCGAAATCAGCGCTTTAAAAATACAACTAAAATTAAACCCATTTTTATTTATTTATGACTTGACGTAAGCATCGTCGTGAACATTTGCAACTGCACGACCTGAGGGATCATTGAGATTTTTGAAAGCTTCATCCCACTCAAGTGCGATTTTGGTGCTACAAGCAACGCTCGCCTCTTGAGGTACACAAAGCGCCGCCGCATCACTTGGGAAATGTTCATGAAAAATTGACCGATAATAGTACTCTTCTTTTGAAGTAGGGGTTTGCAAAGGAAACATATATTTAGCGTTCGATAATTGCTCGTCTGAAATCTCTTTGTTTACCATTGCTTTAAGTGTATCTATCCAGCTATATCCGACACCATCACTAAACTGTTCTTTTTGTCGCCACGCCACACTTTCGGGCAACATATCTTCAAATGCTTTACGCAAAACCCATTTTTCCATTCTTTCTCCATTAATCATTTTATCTTGTGGGTTGATACGCATGGCCACATCCATAAACTCCTTGTCAAGAAAAGGAACACGTCCTTCGATGCCCCAAGCTGCCAAACTTTTGTTCGCACGTAAACAGTCATACATATGCAATTTGCTCAATTTGCGAACGGTTTCTTCATGAAATTCTTTAGCATTTGGTGCTTTGTGAAAGTATAAATAACCTCCAAATAATTCGTCTGAACCCTCGCCGGACAAAACCATTTTGATTCCCATTGACTTGATAACCCGCGCC
>CANHBE010000154.1 GCA_947458575.1 Flavobacteriaceae bacterium
ATCACGAGTTTTATTGATTATCCGATAGATGGGACTTATTTGTTTAATGGTGGTGAACCTATCGTTCAGTTGAATGTTAACGGGACTGGATTCTACCAACTACATGGACAAGAAAAGCGCCCAGTGGTCTGGGGATTCGAATGTTTGCAAAGAGGTGAGCCAAAATTCCTCAAAGGATTTAACAGTTCAGCCTACACTCTTTGGTATCAGTATACAGACATACCGGCAACAGATCCGGAGAATGAATGGAAATTTGTCGAGTTCACGATACATTTCAATACCTTGAAAATGTATATTCAAGGAGAAAGAATGAAGCGATTTCCTGAGCCCAAGGAAAAAGAATAAGGATAAAACAATTGTTGACTAAAGAATTGTCTCTATAAGGGCTGACCAACACTACAAAAAATTTCATATAAAGGAAATTATTCTGCAATTATCCTTGACCATTTAACATGAATATTGCAGTGCTTAAAATATCTCAGAGTAGCATTGTAGTACTATTCGTGATCAAGATGTACGCGTAAATCCGTAGAAATCTTACTTCTTTTCTGCTGCTGCTTGTTTGCGAGATTTGTAAGCTTTAAGATATTCACCTTTTGGCGTACCGTCATCAAACGAGCTAAATTTAACAAGTGCTCTGACACCTTGGCGCGCCTGCTCATTCGTCCAATTTTCGTATTCAATTCTGTAAAGCGCGCTATACATCTCAGCTCTACCGATTCCGTGGTAACAATGAATCAGAACAGGGTAGTTATCCGGATTATCCATAATTTTGAAGAAAGAATCAAGATTCTCCGGCTTTGGCACTTGATCAGATCCGTTGTTGAAATAGTTTACACCTTTAATTTTAGCCACGGCTTCTTTCTCAGCGGTTAACTCTGCAGGGATTTCGGGATTATTAACCAAATCTGCAGTGCCGGGAAAACGCAGATCGACAATTGATTTGATACCATATTCCTTAACGTAACTCTCAATTTCATCAGGTGGTATCACCCCAGATTTATACACTTTACCTTCCGTGATTGTTTCGAAATTATGATTGATATGCATGTCATATACATACTTTCCAACAAAAATTAGAATGACTGTCAGGACTAGTAAGCCAATTATTTTTTTGTTCTTTTTCATTTTAGTGCGAAGTTAATTTCTGATCGACTACTCGTTCCATATAATCTTGAATAAAAGCCTTGCAACTCAATTCCATATCATCCATTTCGGCATTTCGGTTTGAAATTAAATTATGACGTAGCGCTTTATCATCTTTTTTGTAAAATCCAATGGACTTTGTACCATCAAAAATACAAATATAATTACCTCTTGAAAATTGATATAAACTTCCTGTCGAATTGATGACAAAAGGAATAGAGGTTTTCTTATCAAGAAGGCTTCGACCCCAACTTCTGAAAGGTTTCTGATATCCGATCATATCGAGAATTGTTGGGTAAATATCAATTTGTTGTGCCAAATCTTCATCAACGCCAACATACTTGCTTCCGGGCTGGAAAAACATAATGGGTATAGCAAAACGTTCAATTGGTCTACGGTATTCTTTATAAAAAGTTGCATTAGCATGATCTGCTACAAATACGAAGATCGTGTTCGCATACCAAGGAGACTTTTTTGCTTCCGCGAAGAATCGCTTCAATGAATAATCCGTGTAAGCGACGCATTTGTGAATGGGAATATCGCCTTTGGGCATAATTTTCTTGTATTTTTCGGGAATATTGTATGGCTCATGTGAGGAAACAGTGAAAATGGTGGAAAAAAACGGGGTTTTCTCTTTGTCCAAATTCTGCTTCATAAACTGCAAAAACGGTTCGTCCCAAATACCCCAAAACCCATCAAACTCCGTATCGTCATTAAACTCTGTTCGACCGAAATATTTGTCGATACCTAGAATATTTGAAAAGCCCAAGAATCCCATTGAACCATTCGCAGCGCCGTGAAAAAATGATGTCCGATAGCCTTCACTCTCCAATACAGAAACCAGTGACTCTATTTTTTGTTTTGGATAAGGTGAAGAAGTAAACGCATCCTTGAAAGACGGGATTCCCGCGATGACCGATGACATACCGTGAATAGATTGCCGACCATTCGTGTATGCGTTGGTGTAAATCAAACTATGCTGCGCCAAGGAGTCGAGAAAAGGCGTGTATGTTTTAAAGTTGGCAATGTTTGACTTTTTATTGAAAGAGCCATAGTATTCTCGCCCGTTACTCTCCAAAATAAACAAAACTATATTGGGTTTGGTGGGTGGATTGTTTTTGTAATGCTTTATTGGTTGAACTTTTTGTAGAATAACCGCATCGGTAACGCCCTCGTAATTGGTCTTTACGAAACTGTTCTTACTAATCGTTCGAATAATTGCGAAAGGTGTATTCAATACTATGTCAGCGTGCACGATGTTTTTGACATGTCTATTGGCATCCAATAAGTTGATAGGTCGCGTCGACTTTTTAAAGTCACCACCGCGAATTCCACCGATAATTAATGCTGCTATGACAATGAAACCAATAGCTGAAAAACTGTAATAAGGGATGTTTTTCATCGGTTGTGTTGCTGCAAACTTGATTTTGTTGTAAAGGTAGAACCAAAGCCATGCACACAAAAAAAAGAACACAAATACGTACCAAAAATCGACCACAAAACTCAGAAACAGCTTTGTCAAATTGACCTCATGCTCGATGACATTGAGTATGGCAGTTGTAGTTCTCGCGTAGGTAAATTTATAGTAGATGAAATCAACAAAATTGGTTGCATATGCAATCAAATTGGTTCCGAAATAAAGAATTTTAAGCCCTCTTTGAAAAGTTGGCGATCCACTTTTTTTATATGGTAAAATTGAAACAACGATGAAAAGCACATTCGCGTATAGAATTGCGGCTGTGTCAAATGGCAATCCGTAATAACAAAGTGCCAGAAAATCAGCAAAAGAATCAACTTTTAAAAGTTTTGCATTAAATAAATAAAATAATACCCGAGCAATAAAATAAAAAAGATAGACAAGCGCTATCCGATATGCTAGAACTTTGTATTCATTTAATCTTAAGTTATGAACCATTAGTGAAATATATGGCGCAAAATTATCAAATAAATTGGAAGAAAAATTTTTCAATTCATCCAAACTCCAAATTATTATGTAAAGGGATGAGAATTTATATAATAGATAACTTCTTCAACCCATATTAAAATATTTGATTAATTTGCATTACCAATTTGAAAAAAAATGACCTTGATCACCCGCTTATTCGACTTTCCCTATTATCAGCTTGAAAAAAACAATATTCCCGCCGCTTTGGTTACGAAGTATGATGGCGAATGGATTAAGACATCCACGCAGGAATATATTGATAAATCGAACGCCATATCAAGAGCTTTGCTGCGTCTCGGTATTCAAAAAAACGATAAAATAGCCGTTATTTCTTCATCAAACAGAACGGAATGGAATATAATGGATATTGGAGTATTACAAGTTGGTGCGCAAAACGTTCCGATTTACCCTACGATATCAGCAGAAGACTACGCGTATATTTTGAATCATAGTGAAGCCAAATACTGCTTTGTTTCTGATGCCGAAGTTTATGCAAAAATTAAAATAGCACTTCAAAGTTTGAATTATTTAATTGACGTGTATTCATTTAATGAAGTTGATGGATGTAAGAATTGGAAAGAACTGTTCGAACTTGGAGAAGACCCATCGAATCAGGATGTGGTAGAAGATCGAAAGAACCACGTCAAACCGGAAGATCTAGCAACGATAATTTATACCTCAGGAACAACAGGAAGGCCAAAAGGCGTCATGCTCTCGCACCACAATATTGTCTCCAATGTACTTGATAGCTCTCCTCGAATTCCCTTTGAAGAAGGAACGAGCGTCGCATTGAGTTTCCTTCCTATTTGCCATATTTTTGAACGAGTGATTCTATATATTTACCAGTACTACTCGGTTTCCATTTACTTTGCTGAGTCCATAGACAAACTCTCGGATAACATTAAGGAAGTTCAACCAACTGTTTTTTCAGTGGTTCCGCGACTTTTAGAAAAGGTTTATGATAAAATATATACGAAAGGAACTGAACTAACAGGCATTAAAAAAAAGCTTTTCTTTTGGGCTGTTGATTTAGGTTTGAGATACGAGCCATACGAAGCAAACGGGATTTGGTATGAGATGCAACTTAAAATTGCTCGTAAACTTATTTTCAGTAAGTGGAAAGAAGCTTTAGGCGGCAAATTGAATGTCATGGTATCAGGCAGCGCAGCGCTTCAGCCAAGATTGGCAAGAGTTTTTTCGGCTGCGGAAATGCCTGTGATGGAAGGCTATGGACTTACAGAAACATCACCGGTGATTTCGGTCAATTGTTATAAGGATGGTGGTTTTAGAATTGGAACTGTTGGGAAGCTTATTCAAAATGTTGAAGTAAAAATTGCCCCTGATGGCGAAATTCTTTGTAAAGGGCCGAATGTTATGCAAGGCTACTATAAAGACGAAGTACTAACACAAGAGGTTTTGAAAGACGGATATTTTTACACGGGTGACATTGGAGAAATAGATCAAGATGGGTTCCTCAGGATCACAGATCGTAAAAAAGAAATGTTCAAGACTTCCGGTGGGAAATATATAGCGCCGCAGATTATCGAAAATGTGATGAAACAATCCAGATTTATCGAGCAAATAATGGTTATCGGCGATGGTGAAAAAATGCCGGCAGCTTTGATACAACCTAATTTTGACTTTATCCGAGAATGGGAAAAGCTCCATGATATTGAGGTTGGAAAAACGAACGAAGAGATCGTCAGCAATCCAAAGGTTATTGCAAGAATACAGGAAGAAATAGAAAGACTTAATGAGAAGTTCGGGAATTGGGAGAAAATAAAACGATTCGAACTAACTGCCGATATATGGTCAATTGATGGCGGGCATTTGACGCCAACTATGAAATTAAAAAGAAAAGTTGTTCGAGAAAAATATAAAGACTTGTATAATAAAATTTACCCCAACTCATAATCCGACAATTCGTTGCTTTAATGCTATTGTTAACAAATATTTAGCTATTTAGTTAATAAATTATATAACCTGTAAATTACATCTGCTATTTTTTGAATAATTTTAGGATATTAACCATAAAACTTCAAATTATGAATGTAAAAAAAATTTTAATTGCAGGAATTGTTGGAGGAATCGTTGATTTTCTCTTGGGTTGGATCTTCTACGGTATGCTATTTAAGGATTTGTATCCTCAAAATGAAAATACTAACTTAACCTTTATTTTTCTAGGATGCATGACTTTCGGTTTATTTATTTCCTACATCTTTAACAAGTGGGCAAGTATCGTCAATCCGCTAACAGGATTTAAAGCAGGTGCAACTATAGCTATTATGAACAGCTTAGCGATGAACTTTTTTATGTATTCTGGAAAGGAAGTTAATTATCAAAATATGGTAATTGACATTGCAATATCAACTTTTGTAGGTGCAGTAATGGGTGCCATTATTGCTCTTGTATCAGGCAAGCTAGACTAATATATGAAATATGATAGGAAAAGAAACTCCTCAACTTGGGGAGTTTTTTTTTTGGTTAGCACGAAGAAAAAATTACATTTTTATTATGCGTGCATAGTATTTTTTATTACATTTGACCAAACGATCACTTCATGAAAGAAAAAACTATCGACTACATTTTACGGGCTACCTGGCAAGGAGTCGCAAGAATGTATAACGAAGAAGCAACAAAATACGATGCCACAATGGCGACCGGTTTTGCACTACTTAGTTTGGATCGAGAGGATGGAACCCCATCAACAACTTTAGCACCTAAAATGGGAATGGAAGCTACGAGTCTCACCAGAACCTTAAAATCGATGGAAGATCGTGGATTGATTGTCCGACAAAAGAACCCCAACGATGGAAGAGGCGTCCTAATCTACCTTACTGAAGCAGGAAAAGAAAAACGAGAGTTATCAAGAAACACAGTACTAAAATTTAATGAAGTTATACGGAAGCATATTCCGGCAGATAAACTCCAACAATTTATTGAAGTTGCAGAGACAATAAACGAATTGATACAAGACAAAAGAATTTTTAATACTTCACAACTCAACGAAGCATCACAAACCAAAAAATAATGAAGAGAACGATTAAGAAAGTCGCCGTAATAGGATCAGGCATCATGGGCTCAGGAATCGCTTGTCACTTTGCTAATATTGGCATTGAAGTCCTGTTGTTAGATATCATGCCAAAAGAACCAAGCGAAAACGAAACTAGAAAAGGACTCACCTTAGAGGACAAAGCTGTTCGAAATCG